>CADCON010000014.1 GCA_902803035.1 uncultured Ruminococcus sp. | reverse complement strand
TTGCGTGAAGAAAGGCTGGCGTGTTCCGGGATTTCTCTCAGGGTAGCGCGTTTGGCTGCTTCTGCTTCCCGCAGCGCCTGACGTGAAATGTTCAGATCTCCGCGCGTGATGCCGATCTCGTGATCCACTTCGTCTATCTTCATCTGGACGGCATTTATCCGTGCGGAAATCATGTGCATCCGGGTATAATCCGGATAGCCTTCGTCGTCTGTATCCAGCTCGGCGGCTATGTATTCGGCATTCAGAGTTGAAAGCGTGGATTCCAGTGATCCTCTTTGCCCCTCCAGCCTTTCAAGACTGTATTCCAGCTTTTCCACGCTGGCTCTTGCGGATACTTCCTGGCTGTGAATGCCCTCGGCTTTTCCGATATAGCTGCTGAATCTCACGTTGTTTCAGCCCCTTTCCCTTTGGAATCATTGCCATTATACCGCTACTGACAATTGCCCATGATTTCATTCATCCGCTTTGAGAGAGCGCACCATTCTTTTGCTTTGGCGATCGGAACCGTATTGTTATCGATGAGGGTATTGATGATCCGGCAGCAGATGAACCAATTGCCGTTGGAGTTCTTTCTGATGAAAGGAACGGCGGCTTCTCCCAGATTGATGTAGCTGCAGAGGTAATTGCTATAAAAATTGACAAGCGTCAGCATCCAGCTGTCGGTCTTGTGCCCCGAATGATAATAGGTCATGAAGAAGCCGTTGACATAAAAACTGATCTCATCCAGCGCCCGGATATCGTCCTGCGTGTATCCGGCGGAGGGAACGGCCGCCAGCCTGTTGAGCAGTTCATGGCGCCTGTTCGCCAGATATTTCATTTTTGAAGCCGCTTCATGTATCATGATGGTACTTGCGCTTTTCCAGAGAGCGGGATAATCCTTCTCTTCCGACAGAAGCGCGGGATTGTCAATGCAACGGTAATCCAGAATGGTGCGGTAGGAGGCCAGCATGGGAACTGTGTTCTGCAGGATCGTCTTCCAGACGTCACTGTCCTCTTCACTTATTCCGTGGAAGATGGAAGCGACAGCTCTTGAAACGGCGCGATGCAGCTTCAGTTGGCTTTTCCGGGCGTCGGCGAGCATCATTTCGGCGGCACGGCGTTCGGGAGAGCCGTCGGTCATGTCTTCAATCGCCTTTTCCAGACGTCCGGCATATTGCAGACAGGCGTCGCGGTATCTGCCGGCGGTTTCAAGCCATGAGAAATAATGCTCCGCAATCAGTTTTGCGAAATTTTCCGCTCCGGACGGCTGTTTCAGTATGACCGCCGCTTCTGCTATGAGTGAACCGGCGGCGGACTCGATGAGCGTTGACAGATATCCGCCCGCAAAGCAGATAACGGCGCAGTAGTCGGGATGTCCGCTCAGGCGCGTTTCCCTGCCCGAAAGCGTGAGATCGGCCAATCCGCTGATTTCCTCCATGGCGTCGGCCGTTTCCTCGAAAATAATACTTCTCAGTCCGTCATTGTGCGCCACGGCGGGCAGCTTGGCGAATATCGGCAGGAAATTGATGATCGAGCAGATGTACATATCGTCGGAATAAATGTAATAGTTGTTGGAAAGCGTCATGGAAGCACAGTAGAGGTTGACCGCGCTGCGAAGCACCTTCCTCAGATCTTCCGGCACAACGGTGCGGATTTCTCTGAGCAGCAGATTCCTTCTGCTCTCCAGCGCCGCGATCTGTTTGCGGAGATCGCCGATGGTTTCCCTGTCAGTCGCTCTTTCCAGCTCCCGGTTGAGGATGGCCAGATCCGATGACAGACGATTCAGATTCTCACTGCGCGTGTTGAAGCTGCTGTTGAAAGCGTTCGCTTCCGCTATGACGATATCAGATTCGGTTCTTATCTTGTCGCGCATGATCATGCTGCTTCGCCTGAGAAGCTCCAGATACACCCGGTTGTCCTTCAGCTTTTCAAAAAGCTGCAGATTGGTCGGAGAATTGTATTTGGTGGAGGAAACGCCTTTTTCCCATTCGCAAACCCTCATCTTGAAGGGCTTGAGAAGGTTTTCATAGAAGATCAGCGCGTATCCGGTGCCGAAGGTTCCCTGCTCCTCCAATTGATCGGCGGAAGCTGACATGGTGCTTCCCAAAAGGTTGCGGTCGTCCTGCGCCGTGATCCTGTGGCCGAGTTTCAGACCGGTGTTCTTCAGCACCTCCGGAGCCATTGCGGTGGGAAGCTGGTCCGCAATGACAATTCCTTCGCCGAGCGCGCGGACTTCCGCCAGCATTTTCACCAGGTATTTGGTGGCGGAGATTTTCGGGTCTACAGAGCCGCCGATCGGGTCGTCGGTGTTCGGACCGATGAGGTTATGCGCTTCCTCGTAGAAAATGATGTGTTCAATTTCCCGGGGAGTGCGTTTTCTGCCCGCGTGGACCGAAAGGTCGCTTGTCTTGCGGATCTTGAGGACTTCGCGGATCAGCGTGGATATGAGCAGCGACATGAAATTGGCCGGCCCTTCGCCGAGTGCTTCCAGCTCGATGATCACCGGACAGCTCAGCCAGTCTTCGGGGGCAATGCTCGATTCCCTGACATTGTAGACATTCCCGATTTCGCGCCTGAGAAGGCTGCCTATCCGCACTTCCATGACCGAACGGATATTGGCGCGGGATTCGCCTTCATAGCCGGATTCTTCCACCGCAACCTTGAGCGAGTCATAAAGCTCCTGCATGGTGGGATAGGTCTTTCTGCCCGAATTGCGCTCGTTGATGTTCCAACCGTGGTTGATATATACGCGCTCAATGCATTTGTCGATGAGAAAGGGGGAGGGAGGAATCAGTTCGAATGCGCCCGCGAAGACCGCGTTCAGATTGGCGATATGCTCCGCAAGCGTCAGCCCTACCGGGAACTGGAAGGGATTGATGTGAAGGGGAAAGCGTGTGTCCGCGCCGGGAGAGAAGATACAGAGATCCTCCATTCCGTCGATCATGGCGAGTGCGCGGTATTCCTGCTTGGCGGGTTCCAGCACGAGAAAGGGCACCTTCTGGCGTGTGTCGCGCCAGAGAGTGGTGACAAGATACAGCAAGGTGTTGGTCTTTCCCGCGCCGGGAACGCCTGCGATGAAGGCGTGCTTTTTGAAAAGCCTGACAGGAAAGGTGACTTCATAGCCCAGTTCGCTTGCGCCAAGCGTGATGACTTCGTGTATTTCACCTGTTTCCCTGTCCACCTTCACTGTCTTGGCAAAAGGGACGGGATCGGTCTCCTTCTGGCATTCGATGGATTCGCCGGGGTAGAGAATGGGAAAGGAGAACATGGGCCGTATCTCCTCCAGCGTGTAGAGCGAAAGCATCGGAGCAACGTAATTATCCGGCTCTCTGCGCGCGCTGATGGGCGCAATGTCCTCCGAGTAGATATTGAATCCCTGCGGACAAGTCATATTCTCCACAAGATAGGTGCCGGATTCCACCGCCTCCGCCGCCACACTGTCCACAAGCATTACCGCGATGTCAGGAGAATCGGAGAAGGCGGTGATATTGGCCAGAAACTGCGGGTATTTCATCAGATTGCCGATGTACTTGTCCCATGATTTGATGATGGTTTCGCTGTTGTCATCCCGTCCTTCCCCTTTGGCGGCAATGCGCCGGCGGGTGTCGCCGTAGGGAAGCTGCTGGCGGATCCTCTGGGTGTGCTCCACCGGGAAAATGTCAATGCGGAGCGAGGCGTGGCGGTCATAGCCCTCCATGAGCTTGAGAACATTGTAAAGCCTGCCGGTTTCGCATGGCTCCCATTCCATGATCGAGTAGAGCGACACTTCCCCCGCGCCGTCGCTGGGAAGGCGGTTATGAGCGGGCAGGGAATAATCCCTTTTGGTGAGATACGCGCCGCAGGCAAAGGTCTTGTTGACAATGATCCTGCCCTGTGCGTCTACCGGCATTTCGTCAAAGCTCATGATGACATTGGCGTCAGGCGCGATTTCACACACGACGTGGCTTGCCTCGCCGCTCATTATTCTGCGCTGCGCCTCCGTGATTTCCTCCGGACTGACGTCGCCGAGGGCGTATCTTTTCGCTGTTCCGGAGATATTGATCATCTCAAGCACCGGAATGACGCTGCCGTCTGACAACGGTTCCTCCGCGATGCGGAATCTCTTGCTGACCTCATAGCAGTAGAAATCATAGTAGTTGCTCAGCACGGAGGTGGTGAGAAATTCCCTGATTCCGTCCAGTCTGCGGGGATCGGTCGATGTCGCGTAAAAGAGAATCATCAGATGCTGCCCCTTCTGCTTTGATCGGTCGGGATTGTAATAATACAGCATATGGAAGTACACGCCCGACGTGTATCCGAGCCTGTGCAGCTGTCTGAGAAATACGCCGTGCTTATCCATGATATTCTTGACGCTGGAACCGTCGAATACGGAATATTTGTTCAGGGTCAGGTCGGGCAGTCTGTTGATCGCAAAACAAAGATAGTACTGTTCTACTGGTTTCTGTGCCATCAACTGAATGCTCCTTCCAATTGAGCTGCTTTCTGACTGAATTCCGCCTGGAATTCGTTATTGGTCTGATCGCTCTCTTCGGAGATGGAAAGAAACTCTTCTCCGCTGGCGCGAAGCTGCTCGGCAAGGCCGCTTCCGATATCGGTGTAATCTCCGGTCATTTCACGCGCGCTTTCCGCGTTCTCCATTTCTCTCTCTCCAAGCTCGCTGGATTCCGCTGTCGTTTCGTTAAATCTTTCGCCCAGCGCGTCACCCGGTTCCTTGATTTCACTCTGGGCGAGGGAGGCGGCTTCGGAGGCCGCTTCGCTGCGCGCGGTATCGGCAGCCATCTGTGTGTCGTCGTCCGCTGCCTCAATCCTGCTCAGGGCGTTGTTGGACACCTCCGCCTCTTCGATTTTCGATTCGGCGGTCTGCTCGATTTCCCTGCCCTTTTCAATTCCCGCTTCTACACGGCCGTGTAACTCTGTTTTTTTGGCTCCCATTGTCTGAATTCCTCCTGATAATATAATTCTCTGTATGATTACACAAGCCCCTTTCGGACGGGGACAAATGTCGAAACGGGCTTGTGAATGACGGTATTCGGTTATCCCAGCTTCCGGCAGATGCTCTCAAGCCAGCTGTCGGAAGGCGCCTGATAAGGTCGGATTACCTGATTGCTCCTGATCTTGGTGTAGAGAATGGCGTTGTATTGCTCGTTGATCTTCACATTGTTGGCATTGATGAACCGGGAATAGTCAGCGTCAGACATTTCAAACGCGATGCGAAGATTGAAGTAGGACACCATATTGTTATCATTCTGACTGAACGCCTCGTAGCTGTCATGCCACAGGATCGTGTGAATGCCGTTCTGGGCGCCTTCACGGAGAAGGGTGCCGAACATTTCCTTGGGAGCTATGTTCCCGGACGCCCTGGTTACGCCGGACATATTGAAAAGACTTCCGATGTTCTCATCGCTGCTCAGCCTTTGTTCCTCATAGAGAATATCGGCATACTGATAGCCGAGAACGAAGAGATATTTATCGGATGCGTCCTCCTGCCCGGATTCGGTTTCCGCCTCTTCGATAAGGCTGCTGATGGCCGGGGCTGCCGTTTCGGTGCGCGGGTCTGCAAACCAGTCGGCCATGGAGCCGTAGGAAGGCTGTTCCGCGCGGGCGGCCTTCTTCACGGACGGCAGGCTTTCGTAGTAGCCGGTCAGCACTTCCTGCATGGCTTTGTCATCATTGCGGGAAATGCAGCGGATGTAAGCCGGAAGCAACTGGGCGAGCAGTTCGGCGGAATCGGAAAAATAGCTGTCGTCAAGCGGATTGGCGTTGTAGAACGTAATGATCGGCTTTTTGGGGGCGCATTTGTATCTGAGCCAGTAATTGACGCAAAGGCTCAGCATGGCAAACGTGAAGATATTGCGCGCCCTGTCGGAGTCGTTGCCTATGATCAGAAGGTTGGAGAAGTTTTCGCGGGTGAGGCAAAGCTGCATATTCTCGTCCACGCCGAGCGATTCTCCGATGTACAGCTTGCCGAACGGCTGCTCATCCGTATCTTCCATCCTGTCGAAGCATCCGAAGAAGCTGTATTGGTTGTCTTCGATGTTGGACAGAAGAATGCGGGTGGGATGCTTGGGATCGAGATACGAAGCCGTGCGGTCACTGATATTCTGAAGAATTTCCGGCAGTTCCTTCGATGTAATGTTTGCGACACGGAAATGACTGTTGTATTCCTTATTGCCGGCTTCGGAATTATAGATGGCGCGGCCGGGGTCGTTATTGGAAATCTGATCGACCTCCGCGCTTCCCCCTTCCAGCATAAGGTTGGCGTCAGCCGCGGAACACTTGAGGACAATACGCACTGCCATCTGGTCGTAAACCGATTTGCTCAGACCATTGATGTTGGAATAGCTCTGTGTGGAGAGAATGAGATGAACGCCGAATCCGCGTCCCTGGCGGACAATTCTCTCCAGCATGGCGGCGCAATTCCGCGAGATGTTGTCATCCTCACCGGAAAACAGCTCCTGGAATTCGTCCATGATTAAGAGAATGCGGGGCATTTTCCGGATCTGCTCGCGGTAATCCTCTATGACGTCTATTCCCTGATGACGTCTGAATTCATCGGCGCGGATTTTCTGTTCTCGTTCAATCGCCTTGAGAATGTTGTATCCGAATTCGCGTTCGCTCTCTATGGCAATGACCTTGAAGGAAGGAAGAATGTAATCGGTGTAAACCTTGAATTCCACGCCGCGTTTGAAGTCTACCAGATAGATGACCACTTCATCGGGGGAATATCTCATCAGTGTGCGGACAATAATGGTGTGCAGCAAGGTTGATTTTCCCGCGCCTGTGGTGCCGGCTATCAGGGCATGATGGCTTCCACCCACGCCCAGCGTGAGATATTGCAGCTCGCTGGCGCCGTGAATTCCGATGGGGATGCGTATGCCTTGGGTGGCGGAAGCTGTTCCGTCGTCGGTGCCGAGCTTTTTGATGTCAATGGAAACGCGGTCGGCGTTTCTGATGCCGTTTTTCATGGAGGATACAATGCTGTCGAAATACGGCTGGTCAGTCAGCTCCTTTGCCTTCCAGAAGATGTTGTGGCCGCCGGGAAGCGTCACTTTTGAGCCGTCCTCCGAATATTCAAAGACGGAAAGGCTGTTTTCTATGTTGGCCACCAGCGGATGGGAGCGTTCATCGAGCTTGCTGTATTGGCTTTCGTTGCGGTAAAGAATGGTAAATACGCCGCATTTCGGGCCGGACGTCACAATCTGTTCGAAAAGCTTCATGGCGTTCTGGGAAAGACCCGCGGGGAAGTCCATCATCATGAGCACCTGATACGGTTCCGCGTTCTGCTCCGCGACCTCGTTGTATTCGAAGATATTGCTGTATTTGCCCTGAAGACATCTCTGCGTGACATTGGAAATGTGATCCGTCAGAATGCGCAGCTTTTCCTCGATATCGGAGGGGAGCGTCCATGCTTTGCCGTTAATGACACGGCTGGTGCGGTCATCCGTGCTGATCAGCTGATTGAAAAGCGCGAAGCTGTCGCCGTTCTTGACAGGATCAAAGAATGTCATGACGAGCTTTCCGGGAGGCAGCATGGAAAAGAGCCGCATACCCACATTGCGGGCGTCCCTGACGGCTATGTCACGGGCGGTATCGCCGGACATACGGAACAGATAGTTGAAATCAGCGGTGAAGGGCGCGACGTACGGGAAACGGATGTCGTTGCCGTGAAGGAAATAGAAGTAGTGCTGCCGGAGGAACCGGAGGGTGTTTTCACTGCGGTTAAGAACGTCCGCGTCGGAGGACATACTGCCCAGGGCGATGTTGGCGGGCATGACTTTCCTGCACTGGAAGGATTCATACACCGGTTCAAGCCCGAGAATGGTTTCGTATTCCTCCGCCATCGCTTCAGGGGAGTACCTCGCCATAAAGGTCCTGGCAAGCTCCTCGCTGCTGGTGGATACGGTACGGCTGGCGGACAGGTACATTTTTAGTGTTTTTGACCTTGCGGAGCGGTATTCCCCGGCCATTTCCGAGGCGGTTTTCTCAAGACCTCCCGTAAATGACGAAAAGCTGCTTTCAAAGTCCCGGCATCCTGCCGACGTCATGCTGTCATAATCCGCTCCGAGCTGGCTGCTATTGGCGGAAATCTCGTTGAAAAGCCGTTCCCTTTCGGGGAGAAGCAGCGCAATCGACTCCACGCATATGCCGTACAGGGTGACGTAATGGATTTTTTGATCATTCGATGTCGCCGGCATTTTCGGTTTGTCGCCTGTCATGAATCTCATGAAGTCAGTGTCAAAGAATTTGTGGAGCGCACGGAAGAAGAGGTTGCCACCCGCGCTTTTGCGTTTCAGGCGCACTCTCAACGAAGGCTTTTTCACCTTGCCGGGAGCGGAACTCCATTTGTCACGTATATCGGCACAGGCGTCGGCTACATTATAAACCAGATCGAGTCTTCCGGAGAATATTTCATCCAGTGTCACAACGGGCATTTTCTCCAGCTCATCGTTTTCCTTCTGCTGGGTGTAAAGCTGGTCAAGAAGATTGTCGGACGAAGGATTGGCGGATTTCATGGTGGAATGGAGGAAATCCCTTATGCCGGTAAAAAGCGAAATCCATGTTTCGCACTCGCCCAGTCTGACCAGGAGCGGCTGCTTGGACAACAGATCATCCGAAGCTCTCCCCGCCATCTTGTCTGCAGCCGCGGTGACCTTGCCGAAAGAGGCAGCCGTCTGTGAAGCCGCGCGGCTTTTCAATTCATCGCAGCGGCTGGCTGTTTCGGACAGCTCAAGCCTGTCGCGCTCGGCGATAGCTTTGTCGGCTGCTTTTACGATGGATACAATATTCTTTTCAAAGTCTTTTATCTGTTCAATCAATCCGGTAAGCGTTTTTGCTGTCAATATCATTGATAATTCCCCCTCAGTTCAGCTTTTTGCTGTCTTCCTTCTTAAGCGAAATAAACGGACCGGATCTTTTGTTTGACTCCGGAGCGGAAATGTCTGCTTTGTCCGGTTCTACGGAAGGAGAAATGACGTCCGGTTCTACGGAGGGAGAAATGACGTCCGGTTCTACGGAGGGAGAAATGACGTCCGGTTCTACGGAAGGAGAGATGACGTCCGGTCCGGCATCGGCGGCTGACGCTTCCGCGATGAGATCAGGGATCAGATTGGAGGGGAAGGTGGCTTCCGCAGGCGTAAAATCGTATTTTTCCACGCTTCTGATGATATCCCTGTGCTTGCGGTCAATGGAAATCAGCTCGTCGAGAAACGATGACGCCCTTCTTCTGGCTATCTGGAGCGAGCTGAGTTCGCGTTTGATTTCCGCGTACTTTTCGTCCCGGGAAATCAGGAGCGATTCAAAAGCCTTGACGGACGGATGCTCGGCGCGAAGCTTTTTCAGCTCCGCGAGAGCGTTGTCTGACATCGTTTCGAGAGAACGGTTTTTGATCTGGCAGCCCTGAATGCCGCTCTGGGTACACCGCTCGACATTGGCAAGCTCCTGTATTCTGGTTTCGGTGGATTTCTTTGCCTGCCTCAGAATGGCGTGGTATGGTTCGGCCGCCAGAGTGAAGGCCATTTCCCTTGCCCTCATCTGGAGCTCGATTTCGGCAAGCTGTTTCAGCAGCTCGGTGAGCGCAGACTGACTGCGCGCTATCTCACGGCGCAGCTTGTCTCTCTCACTGAGCGTGCCAGCTTCGGCGCGGGCGGAATTATTGTATTCGGTGACAAAACGGATTAATTTCGTTTTCACGCTGTCGAGCACCCCGGCGGTGAAAACGTAAGCGGAATGCTCCGGGCCTTCGGAGAATCTGACGGCGTTGAGATAATCGGGGTCGGTATGATAGTCAAAGCCTTTGCAGAGGAGCTGGCTCTCTCCGGTACACTGATGCGTTGCGAGAAGCCGGAGCCAGAAGGCGCCGGACATGGGTTCGCCGCCCTTGGCGATGATGTCGTCCAGTCCTTCTATGACCTCGTCAAACCGGCGGGCTTCCAGTTTACTCTCCAGATCGGAAAGACCGCTGCGGGTTTCATAGTACGGGGCTAACACATCGCAGATGGTGTCAAATCCTTTGGCACTGCAACAAAAACAGCAGGCAGCACTGTGGTCGGTGATGACAGACGTTTTGCCGCAATTCAGACATACAGATATTTTCATCACGCGTTCCCCCCATTTCCGTTGATTTCGTCCGCGACAGCGTCAAGCTGTCCCAAAATGACCGCGATTTCGGTAAGTTCCCTGCCGGCCTCTTCAGAGGCGGAAGAAGTTAGGTATTCCTGGCTGAGCTTTATGTCTGCGTTCTGAATCGTGTGGTTGATAACCTGGAGGAGCGTCTGAGTACTGCGTCTTGCTTCGGCTGCCCAGTTGCGCCGCTGGGCAATTGCCTGTTCGGTCTGATCGTTGCGCTGCTTCTCCATCTCCAGATTGATCGCGCTTTTTGCCTGCAGGAAGCCTTTGACGAGGGCAATAAGGAATGCGCCAAATGTGAAGAAGACAAAGAGCGAATAGAACATATCCCAGCTCCACAGAAAGGGAATGGCGTCATTGTGGTTTGAACTGCAGGTGCAGATCAGGCAGATCGCGTAGAGAATTTCTATCACGATTCCGCCGACATAAATAGCGGCCCAGATGAAAAAGCCTATCGGAACGATTGACTTCAGTGAGCTCCAGATGATCGAAAAAACCTTGCTTCGATTCAAAGAAATCACTCCTAAGAAATAGTTGTTTGTCTATCAGAAAAACGGCGAACGCGTTCCGCGACGAACACTGCCGCAACCCCGATCCAGATGAGAACGCTGATGGACTGACTGAACGAAATGCCATGGATCACGCCCCTCAGCTCATCGCCGCGCAGAAATTCGATCAGGAATCTCCACACGCTGTACAGCAGCAGGTAAAGGCGTGTGATGTGCTTTTCGCGCCAGTTGTCCCTCAGCAGCAGCACCAGCAGAAATCCGAAAAGCATCAGGTCAAATCCCGATTCCAGCAACTGGACGGGAATTCTGGGGCAGGTCACGATCTGACCGCCTGACACATTGGTGTAATTCACCGACAGCGGGCCTTCCCACCGGCGACCGTAACAGCATCCGGCACAGAAACACCCCGCGCGCGCGAAGCAATGAAACAGCGGAATCACCGTCGCCGCGATATCCCTTGCCGCGCGGTCCAGCCGCTTTATCCTGCGGTAGACCTCAAAGCCCAGAAGGTAGCCGAAGAGACCGCCGTAAAAGACAATGCCGGTTTCCCATGCCGAAGAAAGGGTGACAGTCTCTCCTCGTCCAATGGCGGCGTATATGCCGGAAAGACATCCGAAAATTCTCGAGAAAACCGCTGTGGAAACAGCGGGAATGATCCAGGTGTATTTTCCTGTGATGGGGGGATACCCTTTTTTGAAGATCAGATACAGAAAGGCACAGGATGCGAAAATGACGCCCAGACCTGTAAAAAACAAGTAGCCCGGTATATTCAAAATGCTGAATCTTACAGTGTTGAAGTTACACACAAAAACACCTCTTACCGCATGACATGACATTTATAACATTTTACAACGTAGAGGAAAAATTGTCAATACTCCGACCACGGTTCCGTAAAAAAAAAAGGATGCTGTCTGCGGCAGCCGGAAAAGCCGGCTTTATATCATGGAATCGATCCGGAAACGCCGCTCTTTGCATATCTGCCGCCACACCTGTTTCCGATGCTGCCGGCATCGGCCTGTCCGTCAACCGACAGATGATTGGCTGATGTGCCGTCTGCAGCAACAGAATTCCCCGTCCGGCGCTATTTTTCATAGCAGTCCGGACGGGGGTTAATCAATTCAATTGGGATGATTCGGCAGCGAAGGGAATTTTGTCACTTTTTGCATATTCCTCAGCGTATGAGCCGGACTTACCGTCCCGAATTCCCGCGCCATGGCAAGGTCATCTCCTTCATTCTGAACTATATCTTCATTCTGAACTATATTTTTATCTATTAAAGAGCATTCCCACAGTCGGCCCCGCCAACTTGTTGGCAGGCGACAGCCCCCTCAGAGAGAGGTGGCACGCCACAGGCGTGACGGGGGAGTTATTTGCCTGCGTTGTGGACATTGATACCAAAACTATGCCACTACATGGACAAAACGCAATAGGATAACGGCATTTTCCTGAATGCATCAAAAATTATTCTTTCACAACCGCCTTCTTCCCCCTGTTCATGCAATTGTATGAAGGCGGAATCAGTGGCGACCGGCAAAGGCGTCTTTATGGCACTCTGACCACAGCCGGTCATCGGAAGAAAAGATGGGGGCGGCGCTATTGCAAAAACGGATCATTTGTGATAGAATCATTGTGGCAGGACTGCCGGCATTCAACGGAATGTTGAACGGTGACAGGCGGTTTTGCACAGGAAAGGATAAGTGATGGTATGAAAATCAAAAAATGGCTGGCATTGTTACTGACTGCCGCGATGTTCCTTTCGGCCGGAACCGGCGCGCTCGCCGCTTCAAAGAAGGACGCCGCGCCGTCGGCTCAGAGGGAGCTGTCCGGCTCGGAGCTGTCGGAATACATCGTGATGGCGACGGACAGCGCGAAGAGCCACAATATCGGCGCCCACAGCTATAACTGGAACGGCCGGGCGGAGAACGCGTGGAACTGGGCGGATCCCGCGCAGTCCTTCCTCGCGGCGAATTCCGACGGCACGTTCACCCGCGTGGAGCACATCGGCGAGGAGCTGGTCATCGAGAATTATTCCTCCGCGCTCGCGCTGAAAAGCACAAAGAAGCTCGCGCTGGAGCTGCCGGTATTCGGCGGCTTCTTCTCCGGCGCGAAGTACAATTTTGTCGTCTGCGGTCAGGAGAATACCGGGGACAGCGATTCGGTCGAAACCGTCAGGGTGATCAAGTACGACAAGTCATGGAACCGGAAGGGCGCGAAGTCCTATTTTGGCATCAATACGCACATTCCGTTTGACGCGGGCACGGTCAGCATGACCGAGGACGACGAACGGCTTTACATTCACACCTGCCATGAGATGTACACGACCTCCGACGGCTACAATCATCAGGCCAACATGACGTTCTTTCTCAACAAGGAAACGATGGAGTCAGTGTACGCCAATTACACCGTGATGAATGTCAACCAGACGGGCTATGTGTCCCATTCCTTCAACCAGGTGATCCGCACGGACGGGGAATATGTCTATACGGCGGATCACGGCGACGCGAATCCCAGATCGGTCGTGATCGTCAAGAGAAGACTGAGCGGAAGCCCGGTCAAAAACGCGGACGCGCTCGCCATCAAGGGAGACACCGGCAACAATCTCACGAAGGCGACGCTCGGCGATATGCAGCTTTCGGACGCCAACGTCATCACCGTCGGCGCGTCTGTCCCGCAGGACGCGGACTTCGACAGCCACACGCAGAAGAATATCTATGTTTCGGCTCTTTCCAAGAGCGCGCTTTCCTCCCAGTCGTTCGTATGGCTCACCGACTACGGCGACGACGCGGACGTCACGGTCTGCAATCCCTACCTCGTCAGAACCGGCAGCAACAGCTTCACCGTCGTCTGGGAGGAGCTTTCCGGCTCCGGCAATAGCATCCGCTTTGCCCGGATTGACGGCAGCGGCAGGCTCACCGGCAGCGTCCGTTCGCTGACCGAGGATACCGACGAGGGGCTTTCCGACTGCGCGCCGGTGGTGTCGGACGATCATATCCTCTGGTATTCCTCCGGCTCACGCACCGACAAATGGTGGAGCCTGACCAACGCCGCGCCCTCCTTCTACAGGGTTCCCGTCAGGCTGGGCGTTCCAGTCATCACCTCCCAGCCCGCGGACGTCACCGCGCAGGAGGGCGATACCGTGACCTTCACCGTCGGGGCGCGCGGCAGCGGACTGAAATACCAGTGGTATTACAAAAAGAACGGCGCTTCCGGCTGGAGCGTCTGGAGCGGGAAGACCTCTCCCTCCGCCTCCGGCAAGATGGCGGCCGATTGGGACGGAATGCAGGTCTACTGTGTCGTGACGGGCGAGGACGGAGATACGGTCAGCTCCCGGACCGCGAAGGCGACCCTCCGCAAGTCGCTTACCGCGAAGATGACCGCGCAGTATGCCTCGCCGCAGCCGGCGGGAACGACCATCCGGCTGACGGTCAGCGCGTCCGGCGGCACGGGGACATATCGCTACAAATTCTACAGCGAATGCAACGGCGTGTGGACCAAGCTGTGGGATTATTCCGACAGGAACACCTATAACTGGCACGCGACCACGGTCGGCACGCACACTGTCTACTGCGACGTGAAGGACGGCAGCGGAAAGATCGTCTGCACGCTCTTCCAATACCAGATCGTCAGGGGAACCGCCTTTGTCGCCGACCTCAACGCCAACCGCATTTCCGGTCAGTACACCGGCACCGAGATCCGGCTTCTGGCGGATTCCTCCAACGGCGAGGGAACGGTGAAGTACAAGTTCTATCTCGAAAAGGACGGCGCGTGGCAGCGTCTGCAGGACTTCTCCGCGCAGGACTATTATCTCTGGACGCCCGACAAGGCGGGCTTCTACAATCTGTATGTTGACGCGAAGGACACGGCGGGTCATTCGGAAAGCAAGCGGCTGTGCTTCACCGTGGAATCCGGCACCCCGCTCAAGGTCAGGTCGCTGACGGCAAGCCCCTCCTCGCCGGCCGCCGGAAGCAAGGTCACCCTCACCGGCGCGACCACCGGCGGAGAAGGTACCGTGACCTATAAATTCTATTACGAGCTGAACGGCGCATGGGTCAGGATCAGGGATTTCGCCGCGTCAGATACCTGCTCCTTCACCCCGTCAAAGGCGGGAACCTACCATGTCTACATGGACGCCATCGACGGCAAGAAGAACACCCAGTGCAAGATGATCACCGTCACGGTCAGATAATCAGTCCGGCGTGTTTGTGTCCCCGGAGCATTCCTTTTTTTGGAATCGTTCCGGGGATATTTTATGTCATTCCGGGTTTTATAAAAAATAATACAGTTTTTGCTACAGCTTTATTGACAATTCTGTAAAAAGATGATAAACTGTTTCTATCGGCGGTTATCTTTTTGACCGCGGAAATACTTATTCTGAATGGGAGATTTCCGAGGGGACCATTCATCGGATGGCATTGGTCTGCCGCGATCCGGAAAATGCCTTTTCCCTCAGCCATTCATTACTCAGGAGGACATCACATGAAGCATTCCATCACAGCAGAAAAAGCGCACGCCCCGATTTCTGCCGCGCCGCACGCGCTCAGAAGACTGTCGGCGTTGCTGGCGGCACTCATGCTCGCAGCCTGCGGATTATTCGTTCTGGCGTCCTGCGGCGAGGACAACACGGAGGATTATTCCTATTCCCTCACCGTCAACGACGCGACCATCAACGGTCTGGTCAACAAAAGTCTTGAATCCCTGCGTATTCCCGATGATATCGACGGTGTTCCGGTCACCATTATCGGCAACAGTGCCTTCAACGGCTGCACCGCCATTACCGACGTCAAGCTTCCGGATACGGTGACCACCTTAGGCAGCTCGGCATTTTCCGGCTGCGTCAGTCTCGAGTCGATCAATATTCCCGACGGCGTTACCCAAATCGGTCCTTACGCCTTTGCCAACTGCAAGGAGCTGAAAAAGGTCAATATCCCCGACGGCGTTACCCAAATCGGCAAGCAGACCTTCTTTAACTGCGCCAGTCTCACGACCGCCGATATTCCCGAAAAAGTCAAGGAAATCGACGTCGCCGCTTTCAGCGGTTGCAAGAGTATCAAGAAGGTCAGCATTCCCAAATACGTAACAAAAATCAGCGCAAACTGCTTCCAGCACTGCACCTCCCTGGCTAAAATTGACATTCCGAAATCCATTCTCAGCATTGACGAGTATGCCTTTGCCGGCTGCACGGAGATTAAGAACATCGAGATTCCCGCCACCGTCAAGGGAATCGGCCCCAACGCCTTCCGCGGGTGCACAAAGCTCGAAAAGGCCGAGATTCCCAATCCCGACACTGCCATCGGCAGAGCCGCGTTCGGCGACTGTCCGGAGCTGACCATCTATGCCCCCAAGGGCTCTAAGGCGGAGGTCTACGCCAGAGCCAACAACATCAAATTCAAGGAACTGTAATGTTCCCCTCCGGCGCAACAGTATTCCGCTGCCGCCGTCATCATTTCCTGCCAATCCGCAGCCGCACGGCGTTGAATGACGCTCCGTGCGGCTGCTTTTTTTCCGGAACAGGCTGACTGGCGATCAAATTCCGTATTTTTTTACAAAGCAAATCCCGCAACGGTATTGAAAACGGAAGGGCTGTATGTTACAATATATGATAAGGAATTGTGTACCTGACAGGAATAGGATGGAATGACAGAGCTTTACATTTCAGAAAGGTCGATTGGTAAAATGCGATTGAAAAAATGGATCGCTGTCGCGCTGACGGCGGTGATGTTCCTTTCATGCGGCGCGCAGGTGCTGGCGGAGGCAGACCTCGCCGCGCTTCCGGAAACTTCCGCCGCCGTGACAGACGAAAAGGAGTCCGGCGCGGGCGAGAATGCCGCGACCGTCACGATTCCGGTCACCGACGTCCGGAATTCCGGAGAAGCGACCCGCTCCGCCGCCGATTTCACGATAGAGGACGGCGTGCTGGTGAAATACACCGGAAGCGGGGGAGAGGCGGAGGTGCCGTCCGGTGTGACGGCCATCGGCGATGAAGCCTTCAAGGACTGCGTGAACGTCACCCGCGTGACCCTTCCGGAGGGCGTGACGGAGATCGGAAACGCCGCGTTCTCCGGCTGCACCGGACTGACGGACATTTCCCTTCCCGCGGGGCTGACAACGATCGGCTGGAACGCCTTTGCCGGCTGCACCGGCCTTGCGTCGGTTTCTCTGCCGGATTCGGTGACAGAGCTGGGATGGAGCGCGTTCTACGGCTGCGAAAGCCTTTCCTCCGTCCGGCTTTCCGACAATATCAAGGGCTTCGGCGACGGCGTTTTCGCCAACTGCGTTTCGCTGGAAAGCATTACCGTTCCGAAGAAATGCGCGTCCATCGGGGAGCTTGCCTTTGCGGGCTGCACGAAGCTGGCGGCGTTTGACGTCACGAAGGGCAACGAGTATTTCCATGCCGCCGACGGTGTGCTTTATTGCAGCGACCCCAACGCGCTGATGAGATGTCCCCCCGCGAGAACCGGCAGCTTTACCGTGCCGGACGGGGTCACCGAGATCAATGTCTGCGCCTTCAGCGAATGCGCCGGGCTCACCTCGGTCGCGCTGCCTTCCTCCCTCAAAAGAATCTGGCGCAGCGCGTTCCAGGGCTGCACGGGGCTTGCTTCCCTCGCGCTGCCCGATTCGCTGACCGATATCGGCTCCTCCGCGTTTGACGGCTGCGCCAATCTCGGAAGCATTACATTCGGCGGCAATGAAACCACCATCGAAAGCTACGCCTTTTCCGGCTGTAAGAAGCTGACGTCGGCAATTCTTCCCGACAGCGTGGACACGCTGGAGCTTTACGCCTTCAACGATTGCGCCGGCCTGACGGAGGTCAGGCTGCCCGCTTCCCTCGGCAGGCTGGAGCAGGGGCTTTTCACGGGCTGTTCATCGCTTCAGGCGGTGGATATTCCCGCTTCCGTCACCGGAATCGACATGGACGTCTTCCACGGCTGCGCCGCTCTGGAGAGAATCACCGTGCCGGACGGCGTGACGTCGGTCGGAAACGGCGCCTTCCACGGCTGCCGGGCATTGACGACGGCGGTCATTCCCGCTTCGGTCACCGCGATCGGCTATGATCTCTTCGGGGAATGCCCACGTCTGAGGGATGTGTATTACCTCGGCACACAGGAGCAGTGGAAGCGGCTCACCGGTTCCGAATCCGACGCGAATTACTACGTCGATTACCTTTCGATGCCCTCCGAAGCGGTCATGCATTACGAAGAGACCCCGCCGTCCTTCCTCATCAGAAGCCATCCCGCCGACGTCATTGCCGACGCGGGGAGCGACGTGACCTTCCGCGTCGTGACGGACGGCGAAGGCCTGACCTATCAGTGGTTCTTCCGGAAGGAGGGCGAGAAGGAATGGTCGGTGTGGGAGAATCACACCTCCGCCAGCGAGACCTTCCGCCCGGACGAAAGCTGGGACGGCGCTTCCTTCTGCTGCGAAATCACCGACAGCGAGGGGCGTTCGCTCCGTTCGGACGCGGCGACGCTCACGGTGCTTTCGGCTCCGGACGATACCTTCAGCGACGAGCTGATCGACCTTGTCGCCGGCAGAATCTGGGATATGAGCGGCGCGGCGGTCAATGTGTCCTCCTACTCCCTGAATGCCGATCAGGATACCGTCGACGCGCTTCTCGACGCGATCGGCGACAAATACCCCGTCGAATATGACGTGGCGGGCGTTTCCAACTGGAGCTATTCGCACTCCGGCGGCAAGCTGGTTTCGCTCCGGTTCCTCTACAGGGAGAGCATGACGCAGGCGGAATTCAGCGAAAGGGTCTGCGCGCTCAATGATGTCGCGGACGCATTCTGCGACTCCCTCAAGGGTCAATCCAAATTCGGGAAGATCGTCGCGGCGCACGATTTCCTGATTGAAAAATCCCACTACGAAAACACCGGCGACGGCTCCTGCCGCAACGCCTACAGCCTTCTGGTGAATCACCGGGGCGTGTGCCAGGCGTACACGGCGGCGTTCCGCCTGCTGATGAAGAAAATGAATATCCCCTGCAAGGCGGTCGTCAGCGACGACATGAACCACACATGGAACCTCGTCAAATACGGCGGCAACTGGTACCACATCGACGTCACATGGGACGATCCCGTCGTGCGGACCGACAACGAATGTTCGGGCTATGAGCAGTACGAATACTTCATGGTCAATGACAGCGAGATTACCTCGCTCGACCACCACGGCTGGAAGAACGTGGAAACCTGCGTCTCTGACAAATTCTCCGCCATGCCGCGCGGAAAGCTCTCGGATCAGTCGCTTTTCAATAACCGCTGGTATTTCATCGACAGCGAAAACGAGGAAATCGTTTCCACGAATCTTTACGGCGGCGACAGGGAGACTGTCGCCGGGAATGCCACCGGCGGCGCGGCCGTTTACGACGGCGTTCTCTATTACGGCTCCGGCAGCGGCATCGGGCGGTGCCAGCTTTCCACCGGCGAGAGCGATATGCCCTATGTCATGCCGGCGGAGGAGCTGGGCGGTCTGCCTTCGTCCCTTCCGGTGAAGATCACCGGCATCCGCATTGACGGCGACGGCATTCTCCGCTATGCCTACCAATCGTGGGTCAGCCAGGGCAACGGCAGCTATTCCTCCGTGATTCTCGACAGCGAAGCGGCGTTCTCTCTGAAGGGCGTGGGCTTCGCCAAGGATATCGTCCTGAGCCGGGACAAAATCCTGATGGGCGTGGGCAAGACCCAGGAGCTGGTCGCCTTCACCTCGCCCAATTCCAGCAGCGGCGGCGTGGTCTGGAGCATCTCCGATGAAACGGTCGCGTCAGTCTCCCCGGACGGCAAGGTCACGGGCAAAAAGCTCGGCAAAACGACAGTGACCGCGACGCTCGGCTTCTTCAAGGCGGAATGCGAGGTCAATGTCTGCGTGGTTTCCGGCGGGATGGAGGGCGGAACCGAATGGGAGCTGACCGATAACGGCACGCTCGAAATCTCCGGCGACGGCCCCATGCTCGACTTCGCCAGCGCGTCCTACGCGCCGTGGTACCCGCTGCGGGACGGCATTACCTCTGTTTTTGTGGAGGGCGGCGTGACCCATGTCGGCCACAATGCCTTCGCGGGACTTGCCAATATGACCGACGCCACGATCAGCGGCTCTGTCACCTCCATCGGCAGGAGCGTTTTTGCGGGCTGCTATCAGCTCTCCAGCCTGACGGTTCCCTTCATCGGCAGCAGCCCGGACGCGGGCGGCACCAAGGAGGGCGTGCTGGGCTACTTCTTCGGCGAATCGGTCGGAGCCGTCACCCAGTATTACAAGGAAACCGACGGCGCGCTGAAGGGCGCAAGCTACGCCATTCCCGCCATGCTCCGCTCGGTCACGGTGACCGAAGCGAAGGTCATTCCCTTCGGCGCGTTCAGCAACGCCTCGTCGCTGAAAACCGTCACCCTTTATCCGACGGTGGAGAAGCTGGACGCCTACTCCTTCTACAAGGCCGATTACATCACCGATGTGTACTTTATGGGATCCTCCGCGAGATGGCCGCTTGTGGAAAAGACCGGCTCCTTCTTCCCTGAAACCGCGCAGATGCATTACGCCTTTACCGAGGTGTACGCCACCGACGTGGTGCTGACCGAAAGCGAGCTGACCCTGCAGCCGCGGGAGAGCCATTCGCTCACCGCCGTGCTGCTGCCGATCGGATGCACCGAGCAGGTCGCGTGGAATTCCTCGGACGAAACCGTTGCCGTGGTCACCCAGAAGGGCAAGGTCACGGCGGTCGGACCCGGAACGGCGGTCATCACCGTGACCACCTCCGAAACCGAAATGTCCGCTCAGTGCGCCGTCACCGTCACCTACGGCGAAAGGAGCTTCACCGCGTCCGCCGCTTCCCCGCAGGAGCAGCAGACCGAAATCACCCTCACCGCGACCGGCGGGGCGGCATACAAATTCTACAGCGAATGCGGCGGCACATGGAAGCGTCTGCAGGAGCCTTCCGCGCAGAATTCCTGCCTGTGGAAGCCGACGGCCGCCGGAACATACACGCTCTATGTCGATATTATGGACGGCAGCGGCAATGTCCTTGAATGCCGCACCATGCAATATGTCATTACCAGAGCGCAGGGTGAGCTGACCGCGGTCATGACCGCGCAATACGCTTCGCCGCAGCCCGCCGGAACCACCATCCGGCTGAATGTCACCGCCGCGGGCGGCGCCGGCGCGCTCCGATACAAATTCTACAGCGAATGCAACGGCGTCTGGACCAAGCTGTGGGATTATTCCGACAGGAGCTGGTACAATTGGCACGCCACCACGGTCGGCACGCACACTGTCTACTGCGACGTGAAGGACGAAAGCGGCAGGGTCGTCTGCACGCTTTTCCAATACAGGATTGTCGCGGGCGAGAATTTTGTCGCCGACCTCAACGCCAACCGCATTTCCGGACAGTACACCGGCACCGAGATCCGGCTTCTCGCCGGTTCCTCCAACGGAGAGGGCGAGGTGCAGTATAAATTCTATCTGGAAAAGGACGGCCTGTGGAAGCGGCTGTGCGATTACAGCGCGCAGACCTACTTCCTCTGGACACCCACGGAGGCGGGCTTCTACAATGTCTATGTGGACGCGAGGGATTCCGCCGGCAGGATCGCCAGCAAGCGGCTGTGCATCACCATTGAGGAAGGCACGCCGCTCCGGGTCACGTCGCTCACCGCGACCCCCGCTTCTCCCGTGGCCGGATCGCCTGTCACCCTGACCGGAACCACCACCGGCGGCGAGGGAAGGGTCACGTATAAATTCTACTGCGAACGCGGCGGCGCGTGGTTCAGGATCAGGGATTTCGGCGAGTCGCCCACCTGCGATTTCACCCCGGACAGAGCCGGCACCTACCACATTTATATGGACGCCATCGACGGCAAGAAAAACACACAATGCCTGATGATCACGGTCACCGTGAGCTGACGGAATTATCATTTACGTAATGTGACAGATCCCGTGAACATTCCCTCCGGATTCCGAGGGGCTGCTCACGGGATTTTTGTGCCAATGATGAGGGGAAATCAATGATGATTCAATGAATATTCAATGGATATTAAAAGATAGTTTACAATAAGATGAACAAACTGTTGTTGGTTTTTTACCAAAAACTATTGAATTTTGAATTTCCTGATGATATAATGATAATTGAGAAAGACTGTGCGGGGTGAGGGGTACCCCCCGCGCGGACGATTTCAAGGATTTTTCCCGAACTTTTGCAAATCTTTTAGAAAGGATGATCAGCAAATGAAGTTCAAGAAGCTATTGTCCATCTGTCTGGCTGCCGCCTTGTTCCTGTCGATGGGATCGGGCGTATTTGCGGAGAGCGCAACGTCCTCCGAATTGCCGCCTGCGGAAACAACAGCACAGGTTGAGTCTGTCGAAGAAACGGCTCAGCAGGAAGAAGAAGCTCCCGCGCAGCAGGAAGAAGAAGCCCCCGCGCAGCAGGAGGAAGAAGCCCCTGCGCAGCAGGAGGAAGAAGCTCCCGCGCAGCAGGAGGAAGAAGCTCCCGCGCAGCAGGAGGAAGAAGCCCCCGCTCAGCAGGAGCAAGAAGCCCCCGCGCAGCAGG
>CADCON010000013.1 GCA_902803035.1 uncultured Ruminococcus sp. | reverse complement strand
CGGCAGGCGTATGATCTCCACAAGAGAGCGGTTTTTTCTGATTTCGCGACATTCGTCCGCGGAAAAGCCGCGCTGCTTCAGGTAGGTGAGCAGCTCATTTTCCTCCCTGATCCCGATCGCTTCACTGCGCCTGAATTCCTCCAGACGCGGTTCGTCGTTGCGTGAGGTCACCACAATGCGGAGATTGGGAAGAAGGGACAATTCATTGATTTCGTCGATGAGAATGCCGCGCACGCTGCATCTGACCTCGTCCAGTCCGTCGGCAAAAATGACGTACTCCGGCGATTTTCCGGACTTGGCAAATTCACGGTAAAGCCCGTTCAGCAGCGCACTGTCACAGCTTGTCAGACTCTCCGCACCGAAGCAGGCGCGGCAGATGCTCCGCAGCAGGAAGGAAACGCCCGTGACGCCATGCCGCCAGTCGGCGGTTTCGGGATAATCCGAAAGCGGCACATAAAACGGGATCACGCCGCCCCTGTTCCGGTCGAAGTCGCCTAAAAGCCTGCCCCAGCGCGCAACGGAGAGTGCCGTTTTGCCTACGCCGCCGCTGCCCCAGAGCAGGCTGTTTTTGCCGTCCGCACCGAGATGTTCGTTGAGCCTGTTGTCAAAAAGCATTTCAAACGGCACGGCGCAGCGACCCTCCATATGACCGTATTTGCCACGGCTGCGCAGAAGGAATGTATCGTAATGGGCAAAGCTGCGGGAAAAAAGCTGCATTTTAGAAATGCCGTTGCCGAGAATGAGGTTTTCCAGTTCGCCGAGCTGCCCGATAAAAACACGAATGTCTTTCAACCGAATGTTTTTTGTCACTCTCAACGCGGGCGCAAGGACGTTTTCGCGCAGATGCTTCTTGGCACCGTCGTTGAGGGGCAGCGAATCCACGCAGGACAGGCGGGTGTCATCATAAGAATGGCAGTCGTATGTCCTGCCAAAGAGCAGATAGAAGAGAACCGCGCCGACAGAATATATGTCGGCTTCAAAGCCGAAGCTGTCGCAGCTCGTTTTGATGACCTCCGGCGCGCTGAATCCCTTCTTGACGGAATACGCCCTCACGCTTTCCTTCACGCCGCACACCGCGCCGAAATCCAGCGGCACGATGGAACCGTCTGTGCGGCGGAAGATGTTGTCGGGGGAAATATCCATGTGCAGCTTGTTTTTGGCGTGAAGGATGGCTATTTTTTTGGCAAACAAGCGCATATCCCGCAGTACGGAAAGCACATCGTCTTCTGTCTGCACGGCTGTTCCGCCGGGGTATTCCTCGGCAAGCGTCCTGCCGCCTTCATAGGGCATGGCGATGGCGAGGGTGTTCTTGTAGCGGATAATCGCGTCGATGTGCATACTTGCCCCTTCGAGCTGGAGGTCGCTCATCATTCGCGATTCCTCGCGCATCATCGCCTTGCGCCGTTCCAGAATGACGTCTGACCGGCGCAGTATTTCCTCCCGCTCCGCGGGGAACAGCGCATTGAGATCGGAAATCCCGGCGGGCTGGAACCAGATTTTTTCCCCGTCCTCGCAGGTGGTCATATCACGGACGGTTGGCTTCAATATCTTGATAATGGTATTGAGGGAGCTGCTTCCCGTCCCGTCGTCGGCATGAGCGCGATAGACACAGGCATTGCCGCCCTGTCCTATGCAGGGCAGGGCAAGCGTGTAGGTTCTGAACACATCGGTGCGGCTGTCAAGCACCCCGGTGATGGTGAATGTTTGTGGTGTGGTCGTTATGATGGTATCGTTTTTCATATGTAATAATAGAATGCGTTAATATATCAGATCATTCAATTGATCCAAATAAAGGCTTTGCGTGCCTGGATTATCGAAAATAAACTCGATAAAGTCAATGGGTTTATCATTACCGCGATGTAAGGCAGCGATAATCGCCGCTTCGCTGTCACGTCTGGCACAAAGATGATCCATGTGCGCGATTTCCAGCATGGTATTGATCTGCTCTTCTTCCCAATTGAGAAGTATTCCGATGAAAATAAGGTAATTTCGCTTCAAATCAAGATGGCGGCTGGTTTTCATTCTGGAATAATCAACTGTTATCTTCCTGTATACTTCATCACTTATCACAGTGATAGACCTGGTACGATCGACATATTCATCCAGATAATACTCAAAAAGGCCGTTTATTGTTGATATTGGCTTGCCTCTATGATTGGTTAATCCGCTTTCTTTCAAACATTCGTCTATATACTGTCTTAATCTGTAATTGGCAGTCAGAATGGCTTTCCAGTTGTCACGCACATACCCAATCATATCAGTCATGGCATCCGGATTTTCCATAATGACCTCGGTGCCGACAAAATCGGTTTCCTCATCGATAAGCTTGAGACGAAGGATTTTTTCCTGATTCTTCAGAGCGTTATGAAGCGTCTTTTTATGGCTCTTTTTCTCTTTTTCTTCTGCCGCTTCGTACTTTTAATTAAGTAATTTCACTGATTCAAAGTATCTGTCGTCGTGTGGTAATGAATCGCGGATTTCGACATATTCCTGCGGGAATAAATCTTTTGTTTCATTGTACATGATTTCTTGCAGTTCAGATATCATCCGCTTCGTAAGATTTTCATAATCAGTGTAATTCAAATGGTGCGTCAGCGCGTGAATACACGCTGCGTCTTCGATGTTCTTCGGGTACAGCTTTCCATATCCGCCCACGCGCGTCAGAAACAGATTCGCTTCACTGACCGTCATGCCTAAGTAGATTGCGATCCTGATAAAACCGCTTCGGTTTCTAGGCATCGAATCGCCCGTCAGCCATTTTTTGACATACGATTTCATGGAAGAAGTATAACATGAAATGAATGCTTCTTCTGTGATGTTGTGTTGAGAGAGATAACTCTTCATAAACTTCTGAAAATTCACCATCTCACTGTCAAATTCCCTGCAAAAATCGAGCAGGTCTTCCATATCCTCGCACGCTGCCGCCTGACGGTTCATGGTGTCTGTAATGTTTCCCATAGCATTGCCCTCACATTCTTTAAAGTTTGTAAGAATAGTGTAGCATAGTTTTCCCGGTTTGTCTACTGTCTTAAGCAAAATACACATAACAGGGCTTCAAAATCCCCGGTCGCGCCGCGGCATGATTCCGCTTCGGCACAGCCGGGGAGAAATGGCAATGTCATCAATTTAAGGATATTTTGAAAATCTTGCCTTGCGCCTTGGGCACTCCCTCAGTCAGCTATCGCTGACACCTCCCTTAGAGAGGGAGCCGATCATTGCCTCCCTCTCTGAGGGAGGTGCCGCCTTTGGCGGCGGAGGGAGTACATAACGAGCTACAACTCAAAAACAGTGATTGTTTTCCTTTAAGTTGATGACATTGGGAGAAATAGCGGAGTTGACGAAATCGGCTCAGTCGGGGGTTCTCGCGCAGTCGATGAAGAACTGGTTGGCGTTCGCCCAGCCTCGGCAGAGATTCTTGGCGGCGTCGAGGGTCGTGAGCTTTTCGCCGTGCCATGTGATGAACTGCGCGTTGTTCTTCGGGTCGGTTTCATAACCGCGGAGACAGCGCTTTGGCTCCTTGCCGGGGAAGTACGGCACACGGATGATGTAGCAGCGGTAATACCCGTTCATGCGCTTGATGTAGAAGCGGTAGGTGTGATCCCTGTGAACGTACAGCGTCTGGGCGGCATATTCAAACCGGACAGCGCTGCCCTTGCGGGAACGGAGAAACAGCACCAGCAGCAGGGCGAGGAATCCCATTGAAACACGAACGGCGGTCGTATCGGTAAAGATCGTCATACAAAAAATCCCCCTTCAGAATGATGCGGAGCGGCAAACCGCTTCCTTTCCTCTATCATTCTAAAGGAGGACGGGAAAGAAAAACATTACGGGAGTGTAGAAGGAAAACAGCGCTTATTCAGAAGTGCCGTTCGTGATTCTGTCGCGCAGGGAACGCAGATCAGACAGCACACTTCTTGCTCCGAATGAAAGCTTGTCTTCCGCTGCAAGGAGCGAAATAGCGTGATCGACAATCGCCAATGCGCCATCTTTGTCATGAAATCCATCGGCTAACAGTTCCCCTTTATTGCACCAAGCCAAGCCAAGGTAATACTGCCAGTCATAGAGTTTTCCTTGCCTGAGCAGGTCTTCCATGATGGCAATGCACCTGTCAAAATCCGACAGAGTTGCAATATAATTGCCTTTACTGTAATACGTTACTCCCCGATTCATATAGGCTGACGCAAGGTCATTGAGGTCATAGAGCCTGTTCTGCCTGAGCAGGTCTTCCATGATGGCAATGCACCTGTCATAATCCGACAGGGCTTTTTCATATTCGCCCATGCTCCAGAATGTTCCGCCCCTGTTCATGCAGGCACCCGCAAGGTCATTGAGGTCATAGAGCCTGTCCTGCCTGAGCAGGTCTTCCCTGATGGCAATGCCCCTGTCATAATCCGACAGGGCTTTATCATATTCGCCCAAATCGTCATACGTCACAGCGCGGTTCATGCAGGCTGACGCAAGGGCATTGCGGTCATAGAGCCTGTGCTGCCTTAGCAGGTCTTCCATGATGGCAATGCTCCTGTCATAATCCGACAGGGCTTTTTCATATTCGCCCATATTCCCTAACGTAT
>CADCON010000012.1 GCA_902803035.1 uncultured Ruminococcus sp. | reverse complement strand
ACGGACAGGTGTTTTCCATCGAGAACGACGGAACCAATACCTATTTCCAGATCTGGCAGGACTACGCCAATATGAACAACAACACCATCGTCATGTGCGCCGGCGTACCCGATATTTCCGAGAACGATTATGTCTACGTGGAGGGCAGGATTCTCGGCAAGGTCGAGGGAGAAAACGCCTTCGGCGGCAAGGTCACCGCTATGAAGATCAACGCCACGAAAGTGCAGAAAATGTCCTACAAGGACGTGGTCGTCCCCACCAGGCTGAGCGTTGACGTCAACGAAACCATCACCCAGAAGAAATACTCCCTCACCGTGGAGAAGGTGGAATTTGCCGACACCGAAACCCGCGTTTACATGAAAGCCGCCAACGACGGAAAGGCGGACTTCAGCATCTACACCTACAGCGCCAAGGTCAAGCAGGGCAAAAAGCAGTACGAGCAGAAGAACAACTTCGACGCCGATTACAAGAGCCTGCCCTCCGAACTGATGAAGGACGCGGAGGACGACGGGATTATCCTCTTCCCTGCCCTTGAGCAGAAGGACTTCACCCTGATCATCGAAGGAAGCTCGGATGACTGGGACGAAAAGATCAAGCCCTTCAAATTCAGCATAAAAATCCCCGGATAACGCTTTCGGAGAACCAGTCAACAAGCCCCCTGATAACAGCCGTAACAGCTATCGTTATCAGGGGGCTTGTATTTTTCTCTGTCAGCGGAAAACTGCTTTGCCGACCGGATTACCCGTTTATCTGCTCTGCGAATTTCTCCAGTCTGGCGGAATTCTCCTGTGCGAGAGGACTGCTTCCGTCGGCGAGCGACACGGTGTCCCTGACGCGCGGCAGCAGCTTTTGAAGCTGCCGGACGCAGCCTGCATTGTCCCCGCTTCCGCTGAGCGTGAAGGCGGCGGTGATTCTCTCCGAAAGGCCGTGCTTCGGGCAGTATTTTTTCAAAAAGCTGTAGACAGGCGAAGCGCATTTGCCTGCCCAGACCGGCGTGCCGAGAATGATTCTGTCATAGTCGGCGAGGTTTACCCGAAATTCCCTGAGCTTTGGACAAAGCCTGAAGGTGACCTGTCCCCCGCCCTGCATCAGCGTGCGGAAGGTAGGCTTGCCCGCCGATACAAGCGGCTTCACGGGCAAAATCTCGCAGATATCGGCTTCAATTGCCTTTGCAAGGGATTCGGCGGCTTTCCTCGTATTGCCGTCAAGCGAATAGTAAACAATGACCGTTTTCATTATGCGTTTTCCTCCCAGTGATCGATAATCTCGTCCATGCAGTCCCGGAGAATGCCTTCCTCGTCCGCGCCGTCAATATCCAGTCCCGCCGCACTGATCAGCCGGACGCGGGGAATGCCGTAAAAGCCCTCCGCCAACGCCTTCACATATCCGAAGCCGTAATCCTCAGGCAGAAACAGCCCGCCCGCGGTGGTGACATAATACATCTCCCCCGCGCGGCACAGCCCTTGCGGTATTCCTTCTTCGGAATAGCGGAAGGTGATTCCGACCACATTGATCTGCTCCAGATACTGCTTCAGAGCCGCAGGAAAGGATAAATCCCAGAACGGCGCGGCAATCACAATCCGGTCGGCCGAAGCGAACCGACGCGCAGGGTCAAACATCGGGTCGTCATATTTTCCCTCTGCAATGAGTCTGTCTCTCTTTCGGAGAAAGGATTCATCGGCAACGGGAAAGGTCATCTCAGAAAGCCTCACTTCCTCCACTCGTCCGCGGAGCTGCGAGAGAAGAAAATCCGCCAGTCTTTTGGTTCTTGACTCCCTGCGGACGCAGGCATTGATGAACAGAATCATTCCGGCATATCCCCTTTCGCCCTCATTATACATCATTTCATTCCAAAAGTCAAAGAAAAAAAGCCTTTCCCCACATCTGTCATCCGACAAAAAAGGGAAAGGCTTTATCATTTGGTGTCATCCATCATTATTTCAGCGCGATTGCCTTCTTCGCCGTTTCGACGATATTGGCGGAGCTCAGGCCGAAAATGTCGAGAAGCTCCACGGCGGGGCCGCTCTTGCCGAATGTATCATTGACGCCCACGCGCAGCACGGGAACAGGTTTCTCCTCACAGACGACTTCGCACACCGCGCTGCCCAGTCCGCCGATAACGCTGTGCTCCTCGGCGGTGACGATCGCGCCGGTCTTTGCCGCGCAATCCAGTACAAGCTCGCGGTCAATCGGCTTGACCGTCGCCATATTGACGATGCGCGCGCTGATTCCCTGCGCGGCGAGCTGCTTACCGGCTTCAATTGCCTTCTCCACCATCAATCCGTTGGCGATGACGGTAACGTCGGTGCCTTCGCTGAGCACCACGCCCTTGCCGATTTCAAATTTATAATCGCTGCCGAATACCACCGGCACGGCCAGTCTGCCGAAGCGCAGATAGCAGGGGCCGTACATCGAGGCGACCGCTCTGGTGGCAAGCCTTGCCTCGGTATCGTCCGCCGGGACAATAACAGTCATATTCGGAATGGTGCGCATGAGCGAAATATCCTCGCAGCACTGATGGCTTGCGCCGTCCTCACCGACAGAAATGCCGCCGTGTGTCGCGCCGATTTTGACATTGAGTCCGGGATAGGCAATCGAATTGCGGATCTGCTCGAACGCTCTGCCCGAAGCGAACATCGCAAAGGAGCTGGCGAATACGACATTGCCGCAGGCCGCCATGCCCGCCGCGATGCACATCATATTCTGCTCGGCGATGCCGCAGTCAAAGAACCTGTCGGGATACGCCTTCTTGACCTTGGATGTCTTGGTCGCCCCGGCAAGGTCGGCGTCGAATACATAAAGGTTCGGTATCTCACCGCAAAGCTCCACCAGTGTATCGGAATAACCCTCGCGGGTCGCAATCTTCTTAACGTCTGCCATAATGATTCCCCCTCCCGATTATTCAGCCTGCAAAGCGTCGTACTGCGCCTTCAGCTCGTTCATGGCGTTCTCATACTGCTCGGCATTCGGAGCCACTCCGTGCCAGCCGACCTGATGCTCCATGAAGGAAACGCCCTTGCCCTTGACGGTGTGCATGATGACAGCGGTAGGCTTGTCCGCGTCGCATTTCGCCTGCGCGACCGCGTCGGCGATCTGATCAAAATCATGACCGTCAATCTCGACGGCGTTCCAGCCGAACGCCCGGAATTTTTCGGGAATCGGATAGGGGGAGTTGACCTCGTCCATCGTTCCGTCTATCTGAAGATCGTTGTTGTCAATGAATATCGTGAGATTACCCAGCTTCTTGTGAGCGGCAAACATCGCCGCTTCCCAGACCTGGCCCTCCTGAATCTCGCCGTCGCCGAGAAGGGCATACACGCGGTAATCCTTTCCCGCGACCTTGCCGGCAAGCGCCATGCCGACCGCGCAGGAAACGCCCTGTCCGAGCGAGCCGGTGGACATATCCACGCCCGGAACGCCCTTCATATCAGGGTGACCCTGCAGGAAGCTGGATGGCTTGCGGAGATTCTTGATTTCGTCTTCCGGGAAAAAGCCCCTGACGGCCAGCGCACCGTAAAGCGCGGGAGCGGCGTGTCCCTTGGACAGCACAAAACGGTCTCTGTCAGCCCACTGAGGATTGGCGGGATCGACCTTCATTTCCCTGAAGTAGAGATATGTAATCACGTCAGCCGCTGAAAGCGATCCGCCGGGGTGGCCGCTCTTGGCGTTGAATGTCCCCTCAATAATGTGCTGTCTTACCCTGCACGCCGTCAGGGAAAGCTGCTTCTTCTCGCTGATATCCATTTGTCTGCCTCCTGATTCTTTTTACAAAAACCTGATAACGCAATTGATTATGTATGATTCCACGGGTCATCACAAATCCCAATGTATATAATCACTCATTTGCGCCGATTTGTCAAGCATAATAAGCCGTATTTCATCGACCGGACAGTAAAATCTACAATGGCGGCAAAATTTATTGAACACTAAGTGCTAATTTATGCAAAACGGCATTGAAATAATCCGGCAGCTCACTAGTAAAATACAGACTTCTCCCGTCTCTCGGGTGAAGAAATCCTATTTCCCGCGCGTGAAGACACTGCCCCTCGCAGCAGGCAAACTGCTGCTTCGCGCCGCCGTAAACGGGATCGCACACGACAGGATGTCCTATATAAGCCATATGCACCCGAATCTGGTGCGTCCTGCCGGTTTCCAGCGTCAGCTTCACATGGGTGAATGTCCCCATGGAGCCGCTGTACCTGCCAAGCACCTCGTAATGCGTGACCGCTTCGCGGCTGTTTCTCTCGGTGACCGCCATTTTCTTGCGGTCGGCGGGATGCCTGCCGATCGGCGCGCTGACCGTGCCGCTGTCCTCCCGCAGATTGCCGACCACCACCGCTTCGTACCGTCTGGTGAAGCTGTGCGCCTTGATCTGCTCCGCAAGCGATTTGTGCGCGAAGTCGTTCTTGGCGACGATCAGCAGGCCGCTGGTCATCATGTCGATGCGGTGGACGATGCCGGGACGCTCCACGCCGTTGATGCCGGAGAGCGAATCCCCGCAGTGATACATCAGGGCGTTCACCAGCGTGCCGCTGAAATGACCGGCGGCGGGATGCACCACCATTCCCTTGGGCTTGTTGACCACCAGCAGATCGGCGTCTTCATAGACAATGTCAAGCGGAATATTCTCCGGCTCGATAGCGGGTTTGACATTATCGGGAAGCGCAACCGAAATTTCGTCGCCGGCCGCTACCTTCGTCTTTTTGTCGGCGGGTCTGCCGTTGACCGTGACACACCCCTGCTCGATGAGCTTCTGAAGATAGGACCGCGAAGCTTCGGGCATAAGGACGGCGAGTGTTTTATCCAAACGCCCCCCGTCACTTTCATCAATGATTATTCTCTTGTTCTCCGCCATACCGTTATTTCTCTGCCGCTCCACCTGACGCTTCATCCGAACCGCTCTTAGCCAAATTCGCGCGGACCTTCTTCTCGTCGAGGAAGAAAAGCACATAGACCATCATTAAAGCGGCTCCGACAGTGACACAGCAGTCGGCGACATTGAAAACGGCAAAATCAAAGAGCGGGCTGACGTCGATGAAATCCACGACATAGCCCAGTGCCAGACGGTCGATCATATTGCCGATGCCACCCGCCACGATCAGCACGGCGGAAATTCTGGCCGTGATATGATCGACAAACCCCCTGAACCACAACCAGACGACGCCGATGATAATGACCGTCGTAAGCAGGAGGAAGACCCACCGCTGGTTCGCCAGCATTCCGAAGGCGGCGCCGCGGTTCTGGACATAGGTGAAATCCAGCAGTCCGGGAATGATATGCGTCGATTCCCCCAGCTCATAATGCGAGGAAATCAGCAGCTTGGTGATCTGGTCGGCAGCCACCAGCAGAGCGATGGCTGCCAACGCAATGATTGTTGTGATCATCAGAGATCAAATCCTTCTCAGAGAGATTTGACGACCTCCGCACAGCGGCGGCAGAGCGTGGGATGCTCGTTATCCGAGCCGACGTCATCCGAATGCTTCCAGCAGCGGTCGCACTTCGCGCCTTCCGCGACCTCGACCGATACGCCGAGACCCTCCACGTCACAGGGATTATCGTCGCATGGCTCGGTAGAAATCTTTACGCCGGAAACAATGAATACATCCTCCAGGCTGTCCATGACCGATTCGATGAAGTCCTTCAGACCGCCGTTGCAATGCAGCGTGACGACAGCCTCCAGCGACTTGCCGATGAGCTTATTCTTGCGGGCGACCTCCAGAGCGCGCTGGACGTCGTCGCGGATAGCGTGGATTCTGTCCCATGTCATCTCAAAGTCCACGCCGCAGTCAACGCCTGTCACCTCGCGGGGCATATCGTTGTAAAGAACTGATTCCCTGTTGTCGGTGAAGGTGTGGGGCATGAACTGCCAGATTTCCTCAGAGGTGTAGGCGAGAATCGGCGTGAGAAGACGGGTCATGGCGTCGAGAATCATATACATGACGGTCTGTGCCGCGCGGCGGGACATTCCGTACTTGAAATCGCAGTAGAGTCTGTCCTTGATGACGTCGAGGTAGAAGTTCGACATATCCACCACGCAGAACTTGATGATGGCGTGATAAACCTGATGGAATTCGTAATGATCATAAGCCTCAAGGCAGGTGCGCTCCAGCTCGTTGAGCTTCATGACCGCCCACCGGTCGATGGGGCGAAGCTCCCACATCTGCGTCATGTCGCGGTCGGGGTTGAAATCGTAAAGATTGCTGAGCATGAATCTCGCGGTATTGCGGATTTTCCTGTAGGATTCGGTGAGCTGCTTGAGGATGTCGTTGGAGATTCTCACGTCCACCTGGTAATCGGAGGAAGCGACCCACAGACGCAGGATATCCGCGCCGAACTTGTCAACCACCTCGCGGGGAAGAATGCCGTTGCCGAGGGACTTGGACATCCTTTCGCCCTTGCCGTCAACCACCCAGCCGTGGGTGAGAATGGCCTTGTAGGGGGCGACGCCTCTCCATGCCACGCTCGTCAGCAGCGAGGACTGGAACCAGCCCCTGTACTGATCCGCGCCTTCGAGATAGAGATCCGCCGGCCACGCAAGCTCAGGACGCACATCGCATACCGCTGCGTGGGTCACGCCGCTGTAGAACCAGACGTCCATGATGTCCTTTTCCTTGTCGAATTCGGTGCCGCCGCAGAATTCGCAGACGGTGCCTTCGGGAATGAGATCCTTTGCCTCGCGCGCGTACCACACGTCGGAGCCGAATTCTCCGAAGAGCTTGGCGACCGCGAGGATCGTATCCTTATTGATATGCGGCTTGCCGCAGGATTTGCAGTAGAAGATCGGGATCGGCACGCCCCAGCGTCTCTGACGGCTGATGCACCAGTCGCTTCTGTCGCGCACCATCTGGGTGATTCTCTCCTTGCCCCATTCGGTAACCCAGTTGACATGATTGATGGCCTCGATGGCCTGATCCTTGAAGCTGTCGACCGAGCAGAACCACTGTTCGGTGGCGCGGAAAAGAACCGGATTCTTGCAGCGCCAGCAGTGGGGATATTTATGCTTGATCTTCTGGGAGGCAAAGAGGCTGCCCGTCTTGTCCATATGAATGGCGATGGCCTTGTTGGCTTCATCGGTGGTCAGTCCGGCGAACTGTCCGGCTTCTTCGGTCATTCTGCCGTTGGCATCCACCGAAACGACGATGCCGATTTCCGGATAATTATTGCAGACATTGAAGTCGTCAAGACCGAAGCCGGGAGCGGTATGAACGCAGCCTGTGCCGGATTCCAGCGTGACGTGATCGCCCACGATGATGAGCGACGTCCTGTCGAGGAAGGGATGCTGCGCCTTCATATATTCCATCTCGCTGCCCTGCATTTCGCCGACAATCTCGTATTCCTTGATGCCCGCGAGCTGAAGGGCTTCCTCATAGAGTCCGTCAGCCATAATGTACACTTCGCCGTTGGCTTTGATGAACTTGTACATATATCTCGGGCCGAGACAGATGGCAAGGTTGCCGGGAAGCGTCCATGTGGTGGTGGTCCAGATGACGAAGTAGGTGTTCTCCTTGTCGATGCCGAGGGCGGCGAACTTGCCGAGGTCATCCGCTACTTTGAATTTGACGAACACGGAAACGCAAGGGTCTTCGGAGTATTCAATCTCCGCCTCCGCGAGGGCGGTCTGGCAGTCGGGGCACCAGTAGACCGGCTTCAGACCCTTGTAAATCTGACCGTTGCACGCCATTTCGGCGAAGATTTCGATCTGCTTTTCCTCAAATTTCGGCTGGAGGGTGATATAGGGATCCGCCCATTCGCCGATACAGCCCAGACGCATGAACTGACCGCGCTGGTCGTCAATATAGCCGTTCACGAACTCGCGGCACATGGCTCTCAGCTCGAGATCGGACATCTTCGCCGCCTTCTCGAAGCCGGCAGCCTTGCGCGCCTTCAGCTCAGTGGGAAGGCCGTGGGTGTCCCAGCCGGGGACAAAGGGGGCGCAGAAGCCCGCCATATTCTTGTATCTGACGATGATGTCCTTGAGCACCTTGTTGAGAGCCGTGCCCAGATGAATATCGCCGTTGGCATAGGGAGGGCCGTCGTGCAGAACGAATTTCGGTCTGCCGACATTCTTTCTCAGCATATTGTGATAGACGTCCTTGATCTCCATCTCGGAAAGCATTTCCGGCTCGCGCTTGGGAAGATTGCCGCGCATGGGGAATTCGGTTTCGGGGAGATTGAGCGAACTGTTGTAATCCTGGCTCATAGGGTTCCTTTCCTTCTTTCAAAAATATAAATAGCAAAAAAGACTTCTCCGGTTTATGGCAGAGCCTGCCGATGGCTCCGGAAATCAGTTGTTGAAGCGTCTGCGGAATGTTCTCTCGCCGCCGTCTGACGGGCGGGAACGGTCCTGGTCATAGGAAGGCGGCGTGCGGAAGTCCTGATTTCCGCCGCCCATCAGGGATTCGGGATCCGCGTATTGTCCACCGCCGTAGCCCATATCATCGCCGCCGATCGGAGAATAATTATCTCCTCCGTCGTCGGAAGCATCGTCATAAGGCGACTGCGGCACCTTATCAAACGCGGAATACTTCTTCTGCTCCCGCAGGGGTGGCGGAAGGGTGGTGGTGGGAGGAACGGATGCGCTCTCATCGATATTCACGGTGAATCCGCCTCTTGACTGGCTCATTCTCTCACGCGGCATGACGGGCTCCTGAGGTCCCGCGCTGCGCGGATCCTGGAACATATCGCCGCCCTGTGCATCCTGACTGTCGCGCCCGTAGGAACGGTCGTCGCCGCCCTGCGCGCTGAAATCCCCGCCGCGTCTGTCGGGGTATTGATCCCCGCCCCGCCTGTCGGGGGAAGGATAATCGTCCTGCGGATAATCCGTCTGGGACGCCTGGAACGCGGCGGCGTCACGGTCGAGCATGGGCACTGTGGACACCATGTCGCGTGTTTCCTGGCTCATAATGCCCTCACTGGGAATGCCGTTGATAAGGGTGAGATGCTCCTTATAGGCGCGGAGAAGTCTCGCCTTGAAATCGGCGATATCGCGCTGCATTCTTTCAATGACCTCGCGCTCACGGTGAATTTCCATCTGGGCATTGGAAACAATCTTTTCAGCCTTGATGGTGGCGTCCTTCAGGATAATCTCCGCCTTGTGCTTGGCGTCGCGCAGGGAGGCGTCGCCCACCTTCTGGGCGTTCATCAGGGCGTTTCGTATGGAGTCCTCCTCGCGCTGATACTCTTCGAGCTTGCTTGTCAGGGCTTCGAGCCGCTTGAGAAGCTCGGCGTTTTCCTTGAGAAGCGAATCGTACGAAAGCTGCACTTCGTCGATAAACGCTTCAACGTCCTCGGCACGATATCCACCGAAATTTGATTTGCGGAAGTTGACGTTTCTAATTTCGTTAAGGGTAAGCAATGCAAGTCCTCCTTCTTATATGTATTTTCGGGCAGACAATACAAGTCTTCCCTTACGAGTAACCGTATCTAAATCGTCAATGATAAATTTTCCTGTTCCGCGCACTGTGATCTTATTCCCGCCGGCAACGGATTGTGATACATTCTTGCAGGGGCAGGCGTCGATCATCACTTCTCCGAGAATAATCAGTTTCTCCGCCTGTCCTCTGCTCACGCCGGCAAGCGCGGCGGTCACGCAGTCCAGACGCGCGGAAGCGACCGTTGTCCTGATTTCCCTGAAGCCATGCGCCGCCGGAAGCGGTTCGCTGTGACCCGCAGCCAATTTTACCCCGGCTCCTCCGATTCTGTCGACGCCGTCAAGCAGCGCGCGTGTCACGGTATTCCGGCAGAAAAACACGCAGCGGCCGCCTTCAATGAGAATGTCGCCCACACAGCTGCGTTCAATGCCCTGTGCCATCAGCGTTCCCAGAACCGCCCTGTGATCTACCTTCTCGCATTCGCGGAAGGTCGCCGTGACCGAATCGATGGGGAAAAGCCGCGTGTCAGTGTCATCATTTTCAGGAAAGACGCCGAGCATACGCCTTTCCGCGTCCGGAAATCCTCCCCAGAACGTGAAGCTGACCCCCAGATGTCTGAGAAACGGCTCCGCGGCCGCCTGCTCTGACTCATTGAAAAAGCCTTTGAAAACCGGGCGTCCGGTACGGGAGCAAAGCCCGGCGGCGTCCTTGAGCTGGGAAAAGAAAAATCTGCTGTCGGCGAATTGTCCTTCGTTTTTCACGACGGATCAACCGTAGAAAGCGTCATTGCTTTCGGTTTCAGTCAGGAAGCCCTGCTTTTTGATGCCCACGCCCTGGGGCGTGACCATCCAAGTGTTCTTGGCAATATTGACAAGCTCGCCGCCGCAGGCAAAGACAACGCCGTTCAGGAAGTCCAGGATTCTGATGGCGACCTCACGCGGGACAGATTCAAGATTGATGGTCACCGAATGACCGCGCATAAGGGCAGCGGCGATTTCGGTTGCGTCATCGCGGCTTTCGGGTGTGTAAATCTCGATATAGGACTTCGGCTCGCCGTTGTTATTGTAAACCAGACGTGTGTTGGCTGTATCGGCCTTGGGAGCGGCGGCATATGTCTGCCTTCTCGCGGTTGCGCTGCGGGGGAGATCGGTTTCCCCTTCGTCCACTTCTTCCTCGTCGTCCTCTTCTTCTTCCTCGTTTTCCTCATCGTACTCGTCGTACTCTTCGGGGTTCTCATCGTCCTTGTAGAAAAAACTTCTCTTCTTTCTCTTGATAAATGCCATTTAAAATTCCTCCAGTCAGTGATTGTAACTTCTTCTGCCGAAAAGAGCCGTACCGACGCGAACCATGGTAGAGCCATGTCGGATTGCCTCCGCGTAGTCAGCGGACATCCCCATCGACAGATGCTTCATTGTATAATTACTATTATGTGTGTTTTTTGACCCAATGTCAATAAACAGTTTGTATATTTCCTCAAAATACCTGATAGTTTGTGCAATCTCGCAATTTGCGGGCGGAATCGCCATCAGACCTTGTACATAAATACCATCGAATTCGCTTATCTGACAGATCAATTCATAGGCGGCTTCGGGAGCGACGCCGGATTTATTGGCTTCTCTCCCGATATTGACCTCAATCAGGGCGTCTGTCACGATGCCAAGCTCGCGGCTCCTCGCCGCTATTGCCTGCGCCACCCTGACAGAATCCACCGATTGGATCATCTCAACGCGGCCCACGACCTGCTTGACCTTGTTGGTCTGGAGATGCCCTATCAGGTGAATGTGCTTTCCCTCGCGGTCAAGCTCATCGTACTTTGAATTCAGCTCCTGCACCCGGTTTTCACCAATGGTATCCACGCCCAGTGACAGCGCGTGGTTGATGACCGGAGCGGGAACGGTCTTGGTCACCGCCACCAGAAGAATGTCTTCCGCGCGGCGTCCGGACGATTCCGCTGCCGACGAGATATTTTCCCGCACGGTCCTGAGGTTTTCCTCCACATCGTGGAAGCGCGCCGCCAGTTCCTGATTAACTGATGAGTTTTCCGTCATACAAACCCCTTTCCTCTACGACAACCGTATCGTACAGCGACAGGTAATCGCCTTTGTCGTGATAGGGACTGCAGATTACCAGCTTATCGGTACTGTAAAGAATTTTGACTTCCTTCTCATTGATCTGACCTCCGACAACCGCGTAAACGCTCGGGTAGGTCGCCTGGGTGACATACACCAGATGCCCCCTGGGAAAATCCGATTCCGGATGGGAATTACGGTGCTTGACGTCCTTCACACCGGCGTGAAGGGCGCTTTTCTTGATCACGTACCCGTCATATCGGCACTTTTCAATTCGGACCGGCTGAGAGCGGATGCCGCACAGCTCCGGATAGAAGGTGCTGCATCTGAAAACGGCGAGATAATTGTCATTTTCGCCGTCGTAATTGAGCTGGGTCAGCGTTGCCCGGACGGACCCTGTTTTAGCGTAAGGAAGCTGAAGCGTGTAAACGGAGTCCACAGTGAGGCTCTTCTCGGCGTCCTCATTCGGAACGGGACAGGCAAGGTACCACACGAAGGTATTGACCAGCTTGCCGATGCAGTCTTTGACAGGCGCCGGACCGTCCTTCATGATTCTTTCCAGACCGTCCACGGTCAACCCCGCAACGGAGGAAGACGTGAGCAGGTTCTCATACCCGTCCGCGGAATCGGAATAATAGCCCGAAGCGTCCGAAACAATGCTTTTGTGATCGGTCGGATACTGTTCCATCAGAGAGGCCTTTTCCTCCCTGAGCTGTTCGATCCTACCGGTAAAACCCTCGACCTTCCGCATGGCTACCAGCCGCTTGTTGAAAAGGAAGCAGACGTCGCTCTTGGTTTCGGCAAGGTCGCTCAGATTGCGCCCGACCGTGCGTTCGCTGAGCTGCATCATGCGTTCATCGAGCACACGTCCGACATTGTCCACCGTATTGGCGTTGTCTTCGGACGCGGCCACCAGATTTTCAAGCTCTCCGATGAGCCTGTCTATCTCCATGACGCGCTCATAAGCCGCCGCCGTCTGCGATGAGGAAAAAATATTGATCACAGGCTGTCCCTTTGAGATCTTATCACCGTTCCTGACAGCTCTCACCGCCGTGTCGCTCAGCTTGCCGGTAAGGACCGTCTCATCGCGTATGGTAATCCCTTCCGTATCAATCGTTTCGACATAAGGCGCGCTGATGACCGATTCCGTCTTGAACTGCACATAGAAGCTCATGAATACCTGATAAACCAGCAGTCCCATGAGAAAACCGGCGACAACAGAGGCCGTTACCCTGATCCACTTCTTCGGAATGTATTTTCTCAGCACCACACTCATGGAGCTGCCGACAGAAGCAGCTTCAAAGCCTTTGAGTTCCGGACCTTCCTCCGGCAGGACTACGGCCGGTTTTCTTCCGCCGCGGGGAGCATGACGCTCCCGCCGGGGCTTTTTTTTGCCTGCGTCTTTCCAGGGGCGGGGATAATGGCTGACATAATCCACATAGTCATCGGAAGTGACCCTCGGAAGATTCGGACGCTTCACTTTGCTTGAATCCAGACGGTCGCCCTTCATCGAACGCTGGTACTCAACGCCGCCCGAACGCACCATGTTTTTTCTTCGTTCGCTGCCCGGTTCTGAACCGCGGCGGTTATTCCATGCCATGAATGCATACTCCTTTCGCCTTATTGTCCGTCATTCATCAATGCCAAGGGCATTCCTGATTTCCTTTTCGGCACACGCCGCGAGCCGGTCAGACGATTCGCACTCATCGGCGTATATCCATATTATTTTATCATTCCTGCGGAACCATGTCAACTGCCGTTTTGCAAATCTTCGCGTTTCCTGCTTTAATTTTTCCACCGCTTCGCCGAGGGTCTGCTCTCCGCGGAGGTACGGCAGCAGTTCCTTGCAGCCGATCGCCTGAACGACGGTCTTCCCCGCGTTTTCGGCGTAGAAGCGCCTTACCTCGTCGAGAAGGCCCGCTTCCAGCATCCTATCCACCCGCCGGTTGATCCTGTCGTAGAGCTTCTGCCGGTCGCGGTAGCCGATGCCGATGATACAGGAGCGGTAGCGGTCGGGGAAGGCGCGGGAACGGCGGTTGTATTCCGAAAGCGTGACGCCGCTGAGTTCATAGACCTCCAGCCCGCGCACAATACGCTTCTTATCGGCGGGGCTTAATCTGGCCGCCGTTTCCGGATCGATCTCCCGCAGCCTTTCCAGCAGCGCTTCGCCGCCCGCGCTGTCGAACGCGGCATTCAGCCGGCCGCGCAGGGCTTCGTCGGAGGGGATGTCGGCGAAAATGATATTATTCAGCAGCGAATCCACATACAGTCCCGTCCCGCCGCAGACAATCGGAAGCTTCCCGCGCGCGGTGATGTCCGCAATGGCTTCATGCCCCCGCTCGCAGAACTGCGCCACGGAGAATTCCTCGTCCAGCGGCACACAATCGACAAGGTGGTGGGGAATGCCCCCCGTTTCCTCCGGGGTAGGCTTGGCGGTGGCGATGGAAAGCCCCTTGTAGATCTGCATGGAATCGGCGGAAATCACCTCGCCGTCCAGCCTTCCGGCCAGCTTCACGGCGAGAGAGGTCTTGCCCGAAGCGGTCGCGCCCACGACGGCGGCGACCTTCACCCCGCCGCTCATGCCTGAATCCTCCCGAAGTATTTTTCAATTTCGCGCTGCTTGAGCGACACGAAGATCGGCCGTCCGTGGGGACAATAGCGCACGTCGGGATTGTTGATCAGCGTCAGCACCAGCTCGGCAAGCTCGCCGGGAAGGTTTTTGTCGCCCCCCTTGACCGCGCTCTTGCAGGCGATGGTGTGATAGATCCAGTCGATTTTGTCGGTGGTGACGGAGGTCTGTCCGGCGCGGAGCTGTCCTGCGATTTCAAGGAAGGCTCCCTCCGCGTCGTCCCCGGAGAGAATGGTCGGCACGCTCCGGAGCAGCACCGTTCCCATGCCGAAGTCCTCCACCTCAAAGCCCGCCTGCGCAAGCAGCCCGATGCTGCCCGTCACCGCGTCGTACTGGTTCTTGTCCAGCGTGATCGGCAAAGGGGTCAGAAGCATCTGGCTGTCGGGATTCTCCCGCTGCCGGAGCAGCCGCTCGTAAATCAGGCGTTCGTGCGCCGCGTGCTTGTCGATCAGAATCAGCTCGCCGCCCGATTCCAACAGAATGTAGGTGTTGAAGATCTCGCCCACGATTCTGTATTCCGGCAGGATGAAGCTGTCTGTATTTTCGGTGATCTCAGCAGCGACCTCCGCAACGGGTTTGTCCTGTCCGGACGGCAAAGGCGCGCGGTCTTCCGGTTCATCGGAAAAATCCGGCGGCAGCGTGCCGTGAATTTCCGGCTCGGCCGCGCGGACGGCATCTTCATAGGTCGGGGGCGGCGCGGTGAAGCCGGGGCTTTGAGAAGGAATGACCGCTCCGGGATCGCTGACGGTCAGTAAACCGGCTTGTTCCTTTTTCTCAGAAGCATAGGAATCCGGCTCCGGTTTTCTTTCGTGAAAAAGCTGCCCGGCACGGTCGCGTATCGCTTCGGAGCGAACCGACTGGCCGAGGTCGATCTGCACGCCGCTGTATTCGTGCATATTTGGCGAGGTGCTGACCCTTCTGGAGGGAGGAAGCTCCACGTCGCGCGGCGCGTCGAATTGCGTCAGCGAGGATTTGACGGCAAAATAAACCGCTTCATAGATCGGTCTTTCCTCAGTGAAACGCACCTCCAGCTTGGCGGGATGGACATTCACATCAACCGCCGAGCAATCCAGACTGATGCCCAGCACGCAGGCGGGGTATTTGCCGATCATCACCGCGCCCTTGCAGGCCTCCTCCAGCGCGCGCTGCATGGTATTGCTGCGGACGTAGCGTCCGTTGATGAAGAATATCTGCATGGCGCGGTTGGGACGGGCATTGACCGGCTTGGACACAAAGCCCTCCACGCTGACATTGTTGTAGCTGTACCTGACGGGGATCAGGCCGGAGGTGAATTCACGGCCGTAGACCGCGTGAATGGCGGAGCGCAGCTTGCCGTCGCCGGGGGTGAGAAGCGCTTCCTTTCCTTCCCGGATGAAGCGGAAGGATATTTCGGGATGCGACAGCGCCACGCGGTCGATGACGGCGGCAATGGCGTTGCCCTCGGTCTTGTCGGATTTGAGGAATTTCCTGCGCGCGGGGGTGTTGTAGAACATCTCGCGCACGATGATGGTCGTGCCGACCGCGCAGCCGATTTCCTCATTGATCACCTCGTCGCTGCCTTCAATGACGTAATGCACGCCCACGTCGCTTTCAGCCGTGCGGGTGATGAGCTCCATCTTGGACACCGCGCAGATGGAGGCCAGCGCCTCGCCGCGGAAGCCGAGGGTGGCAATGCTGTCGAGATCCGCGCCGACGCGGATCTTGCTGGTCGCGTGGCGCAGGAAGGCGGTGGGAACGTCGTCGGGGGCGATGCCCTCGCCGTTGTCGGTGACGCGGATGTAGGACGAGCCGCCGTGCTTGATCTCTACGGTGATGACACTGGCTCCCGCGTCAATGCAGTTTTCCACCAGCTCCTTGACCACCGAAGAAGGGCGTTCCACCACCTCTCCGGCTGCAATCAGCTCGGCGGTATGCTTATCTAAAAGTCTGACTTTTGACATTATTCGGTTTCCTTTCGGAAAAGTGTGGAGTGTGGAGTGTGGAGTGTGGAGTGTGGAGTGTGGAGTGTGGAGTTGTGGAGCGCTTGCGCGCTGGAATATATAACGCTCGCGTTCGCTCGCTTAGGGCGATTATTCGAGAACTTCTTTGATTCCAAAGAGCTTTTCTGTGTTTTCCTTCGCATGCGCAATCAATTCCCGCTCGTCTATACGCATATATTTTGCCAGCTCACGGGCGACGTATTTCACATTCTGCGGAAGGTTGGTGCGGGGAAGCCCCGGCACATTGCGCGGCGTGAGATAGGGCGCGTCGGTTTCGATGAGGACGCGGTCGGGGGGAAGAATGGCCACGGCCTTGCGAAGGTCGTCCGCGCGGCGGTCGTCGCAGATCCAGCCGGTAATGCCGATGCTAAAGCCCATTCTGAGATACGTTTCCATCGTCGCCCTGTCGCCGGTGAAGCAATGCACCACCGAACGCCCGCAGACCTCCGGGTGCTTTTCAAATATCGCCGCGAAGTCCGCCGCCGCCGCTCTCTCGTGCAGGAACATCGGCATTTGCAGCCTTTCGGCCATCTGAATATGATGCTCCAGGCAGCGTATCTGGTTTTGCTTTGTGGAATACATCCGGTCATAATCCAGCCCGCATTCCCCCACCGCAAGCAGCTTGGAATTTGTCGT
>CADCON010000011.1 GCA_902803035.1 uncultured Ruminococcus sp. | reverse complement strand
TACGGTACGAGACAGGCTGTTTCTGGAAAAACTTGGGGTCCCTGCCTTCTAATGATTTGAGTACTGATTACACGACTTTTAGGTTACCAGCTCATATCCGTACAGCGTGATGGACTGGATGCTTGTAATGTCAATTTCCTCATGGAACGTCAGATAAAAGCCCTCGTATTTGTTATAGTCCGCTCCGAACATATCTCTTGTCAGCGTCGGGTTCTCCGCCCATCCGATGCCGTCCCTGTCGGTGTACTGCTTTCCGTTGTGCAGGGTGATGACCAATGCGGGCTGATCTGGCTTTTTCAGCTTGGTATTCAGAATTTTGCCGCTTTGGGTCGCCGGAATGATCTCCATGAACCACGGATTGATCCACACGTCCGGAATAAAATCGTAGCCGAGCGGAGGTATTCTGTCGAAGCTATCCTCCACAAACTGCTTGTCAAGCCGGTATGCTTTCTCCGGCAGATTATAGACCACCGGCTCGGAACGCTTGATGTCGAATTCAAATCTGAATTGGCATTCGCGTTTTTCATCGCCCGGCAAATTGTGAATATCATGTGCTTTCAGAACGAATTTTGACCCGATGGTAAAAAAGCCGAATATTTCCGGTCCAGCGCCGGTGGTTCCGAAGGTTCTGAGCCATGTCATGCTGTGCGAATCGTATTCGATCAGCTTGCTGTAATTTCTCGCGGTCACACAGTAACGGGGATAGTCCGGATTGACGACTATTTCGTCGAACCAGCGCGGCGCGTCATAGCTGCCATCCACACGCTGAAACATATCGTCCGTAAGAGTGATAACCGACGGGTCAAAGTCGATCCTCTCTATCACATAAAGGACATATCCGTCGCACATACCCTGCGAGAGCGTGACAGTCACCCCATTGTCCGTCTTTGTCTGATCAATGTCGAAAACAATGCCCTGATAGCGCTCCTCCGGCAGCGTGCGGAAGGTCTGACTGAAGCTCCTGCTGATTCTTCCCGCGCCGACAATGGCTCCCGCACCGATGGACAGCGCAAGCAGCAGGGCAACCGCCGCCGTGAGCGGCTTTTTTAGACGCGATTTCCCGCGCGCGGCGGCGAACGAAGCAGCCCTGTCCGCTTTCTCCCTGACGCCGGTTCTCCTGAGCGTCTGCTGATAAATGCGTTTTTGCGCGTCCTTGGAAAGCGCGAAGTTCCCGTCAAGCCTTCTGACCGCATCGAGGGAAAGATTTCGGATGCCCTTTGTCATTTCCTGTATTTCCGGTTTCATTCTATTTCACTCCTTGTCATTCTTATGAAAAATCCTCTTCCGACAGCAGTGCCCGCAGCCTGTCCAGCGCGCGTGAAAGACGCTTTCTGACGGCTGCGTCCGACAGCTTCCATTCCTTGGCGATCTGCGCCGAGGTCTGGTTGTAATAGTACCGGCGGATCAGCAATTCCCTGTCCTTCGCGCCGAGCGATTGCAGCGCGCCGGTCAGCGCCTTTTCGTCGATGGCGCGCTCCGCCTCCTCCTGTGTGTTCCGCGCGTCGGGAAGCATCTCGGCCATCTCGCCGGTCAATGGCTCTGTGACGATGCGTGAGCGGCTTTTCCGGAATTCGTCAATGCACATTCGTCTGGCAATCGTCATGATGAATCCCCTGAGCGTTCCGCGTGAAAAATCTATCTCGGCGCGCCTTTCGTAGATTCTGCTGAAAATACAGCTGACGAAATCCTCTATGTCGTCCGCGGAAAACACGCCTTTGAGTTTGCTGTACGCTATCGTGTAAACCAGTCCGGAATAGCATCCGATGAGGACGCGGATTCCTTCGGAAGGGTCGCTGTCAAGCAGCTCCCGGATTATTTCGTCTGTCACCTGTTTCACCTCACTGTCGCTGATATTTTGCATATTCATAAGGCCCTTACGTAATCCCCATTCGTTTCAAAGAAAAAAGTGTGACATATGTGGTTCGCGGCAAAAGCGCAGTTGAAGGACGCGATCCGATTGGCCGGAGGATTGGCAATTGACTTTGCGTGATTGGCGTGATAAAATAACAATGTATGCCAGTCGGTATGAAAAAAAGCAATTCCGCACCGGAAGGGAGATACATTATGACCTACAGCGAATCAATCGAGCTATTTCTGAAAACGCACCCGTATCAGGAAATGCGGGTGGACGGGGCGGTTTTTCGCTATGTCACCGCCGGGGAAGAATCCGCTCCCTGCGTGGTTTTTCTGAATGGCGGCATGAACTGCTCCGAAATGTGGTTTCAATACGTGGAAAAGATGTCAGGCGAATACCGGACGCTGATCTTTGATTATCCGCAGGAATTAATAACCTGCGAAGAAACCATTGCCGCCATGCGTTCCTTTTTCATGCGTCTGGGAATCAAAAAGGCATTCTTTGCCGGCGCGAGCTTCGGCGGCATCATGGCGCAGTTGTGGGCCAGAGCATACCCGGAAACGGTGACCGGACTGGGGCTGTTTTCCACGGCGGGTCTTGACGAAAACACGATACGGTCTGCCGGAAAGAAATACCGCTTTCTCCCGCTGCTTCTCTGGTACATGAAACGCTGCAATTATGAAAAGCTCAAGACAAAGCTCATCAACAACAGCCTGAAGCGTTACGCCAGGCAGGAAACGCCGGAGAATCAGCAATATCTCAGAGAGATGTTTGAATGGATCTTCAGAGGCTACACAAGGGAAAAGGATATGCATATCACTTCAATGATGGCGGGCGCGGTTGACACGAAACCCTGTGTGGCGGAGGATTTTGCGTTTGTCAGGGACAGGGTGCTTCTGGTATTTCCGGAGAAGGACTTCTTCTCAGAAGAGGAACAGGCGTCGCTGCGGAAGCTGTTCCCCTCGGCGGCGGTTCAATCCATCCGAAACGGACATTTCGGAACGGTGCTGGAATGTGACCGGTATACCGGCTGGATGAGGAATCTGATTGCAGATGCCTGAGATCCTTTATTCTGTGTTCGATGATGAGAAAGGAGAAAAACACCATGGTACTTGCATACAAAGTCAGCGCGGAACAGGCGCTGGAAAAATTGAAAGCCGGCAACGCGGACTATCTTTCCGTCAGAACGAGCGGCGGCGATATTTCGCCCGAAAAAAGAG
>CADCON010000010.1 GCA_902803035.1 uncultured Ruminococcus sp. | reverse complement strand
TCTTCCGTTCAAAATGAATGACATCGCGCTGCTTTTTGTGCGCGGAAGTATTTGCATTTTGATTCCCAATGTGATATACTATATGGCATACCACCGCAAGGAGGAATTTGCGGGCTGTGTGCAGACGATCAATTTTGTGGTGAAAGGCAGGCTGCCGCTGATCAGGCGTTTGGCAGCCAGATCCGGTATCTGAGCCTGAAGAAACGCTTTTCCGGAAAACGCAGCGGGCGGGTCCTTCCGCTGTGGGATGATATTGATTCAATCACATGGAAAGAATCGGGCATTTCTATCAATTATACCGAGGATGATTCTGAGAGGGGGACATATAATGGCAAACCGCAAGAATAATACACCGCCGGAAATTGATTTCGCGGAAGGATATTCCGTCAATTCTACTCTCCTGGAGGAATTCAGACGCAAGCGGCAATCGGTTAAGGGCGATGCCAGCCGCCCGCCGCAGGCGGAATTCCGGCAGCGGGAGTATTCACCATATGGACAGAGCCGTCCGGAAAGCGAGTACCTGGAAGACGATTTTCCCGTTGATTCTCCTGACACACATGAAGAACTGACCGACGATTTCACCGATTCCAAGGAATTCTCCCCGGAGAGTTACGCCGCGTCGCCTTTGCCGCCGGAAAAAAAGAAAAAAGGTGGAAAGGGCATTTTCTGGCTGACTATTATGCTGCTGGCGGCTATAGCCGTCGGATTTGCCGTTCAGAAAATAAAATCAACTAATAACGGGATTCTTTACGGAAATGATGACAGAACAACCGTGACAGATTCGGACCATTCCTCTTCTGTATCCCCTACTGATCAGATGACGGATGCTCCGGATGAATCATCCTCCGACGAGCCTACGGAATCTCAGCCGAAGTACCAGACATTAAGGCCTGGGGACAAGAATGAGGAGGTCAGGAAAATGCAGCGTCGGCTGCTGAAGCTGGGCTATATGAGCTCGGATAGCTGCACAGGGTATTATGGCGATTTTACGAAAAAAAGGGTCCAGATGTTTCAATCCAGAGCGAATCTGAAGGCAACGGGCATCGCCGACTCCCAAACGCTGGAACGCCTGTACGCCGATGACGCTCCGAAATACCACTGATGATGATGGCATTCTTTATGTTTTATAATGTAAGGCAGGAACAAAGATGAAAGACAACCAGACTAATTCCATTCAATCGGGTATCAATCAGCCGGATTATCTCAGCATGGTCCTGAGCTACCTGAAAAAATACACAAAGTATATCATTTTTGCGCTGATTCTGGGGGCGGCGATAGGATTCGCGGTGGCCCGTTATCTTATCACCCCCACTTATGAATCCTATCTCGACCTGTATGTCAATGTAAAGAGCAACGGTGAACAGACGGAAAAGGACACCGTGAATACCCGCGATATAGACGCTTCCAAGAAGCTGATCAATTCCTACATTGTCACCCTGCAGTCAAACAAGGTCTCCAACCGCATCGTGGATATGATGGGCGGACGCGTCACAAGGGCCCAGCTGGCAGGCTGTGTTTCCTTCTACTCCTTGCAGTCCACGGAAGTGCTCAGAATCCGCGTGGTAACCAATGATCCGCAGCTTTCCGTCGATACCTGCAGCGCGTATATGAAAATCTCGGAAGCGGTGCTGGATGATATTTTCGGAGCCGGCTCCGTCAAGGTCATCAGTTCTCCCGAATTGCCGACTTCTCCCAGCTCGCCTGACGAAATAGAATACATCGTCACAGGCGGTATGCTGGGCGCGGGATTGATGGCCTTGATCTGCCTGATTCTCATGCTGCTCGACACGAAAATCGCCAATGAAAAGAGTCTCACCGACCGTTATTCCATTCCCGTTCTGGGAAGTGTTCCTGATTTCTTTCAGTTCTCCAAAACACTGAAGATTCCGAGAAAATACGTCAAGAAGAGCAAAAAGCTGAAGGAAAAGAATTTTGAAAACGAGAAAATCATCACTTCGGCGGTGGTGCTCGGCAGAAATACCCCCTTCCCTATTGCGGAAGCATACAAGACCATCCGGTCCAACATCCTCTTTTCCCTGCCGAAAATGAAAAACGGCGTCCTCATTATCACAAGCCCCACTACAAATGAATTGAAGACGACGACCTCCATCAACCTTGCGATGGCGATGTCCAAAATCGGCGCGAAGGTGCTGTTGATTGACGCCGACCTCCGGAATCCCTCCATTCACCGCTACTTCAAGATTTCAAACAAACAGGGGCTGTCAATGGTGCTGACCGGGCATACCGAATTCAGGGACGCGGTTGTTACGGGCATCGTGACCGGACTGGACTTCCTTCCCGCCGGCCCGGTTCCTCCCATTCCGGCGGAGCTGCTCGGTTCTTACTATATGACCGACCTTATGAAACAATGCGGCGCCCAATACGATTTCGTCATTCTGGACACTTCGCCTGTCAATCTTGTGTCGGACGCCCTGTTAATGGCGACGCAGGCTTCCGGCATCATTCTGACGGTGAGAGAGGGAAAGTCCACCACCACTGATATTGATAAGGCGATCAAAGCAATCAATATGTCACAGTCGGATATATTGGGATTCATTCTCACGGACGTCGATATCAAGGGCGTCGGATACGGCTATTATCAGTACAACTACGGGTATGGCGATAATCCCAAATCAAGAAAAGTCTGAGCATTCGCATCTTCTCTCAACATCTCTTCAGGAAAGCATCGGCTATATGAAAGAACCAATTCAACTCAATCAAAAAACGATCCTTGTAACAGGCGCAGCGGGATTCATCGGAGCGGATCTCGTTCTGCGCCTGTTGCGGAATGTGGACAACGGCACCATTATCGGTGTGGACAATCTCAATGATTATTACGACGTCAATCTCAAGCATTACCGCCTCGGACTGATAGAGAAAGCGGCAAGGGACAGCGCAAGCAGTTGGGTTTTCGTAAAGGGAAGCATCGCTGACAAGCGGCTGATCGACGGGCTTTTTGCGGAGTATAAACCTTCCGTTGTTGTCAATCTGGCGGCGCAGGCGGGGGTGCGGTACTCCATCGACCATCCCGACGCCTACATTGAAAGCAATCTGATCGGCTTCTACCAGCTTCTCGAAGCCTGCCGCCACAATCCTGTGGAGCATCTGGTGTACGCTTCCAGCTCGTCGGTCTACGGCGGCAACAGGAAGGTGCCGTTCAGCGTGGAGGACAGGGTGGACAGCCCCGTTTCTCTCTACGCCGCCACCAAGAAGTCCAATGAACTGCTGGCGCACGCTTACAGCAAGCTCTACAATATTTCGTCCACGGGTCTCCGCTTCTTCACGGTCTACGGTCCCGCCGGCCGGCCGGATATGTTCTATTATTCTGCGACACAGAAGCTGGTGCGCGGCGATACAATTCAGATTTTCAATTACGGCAATTGCCAACGCGATTTCACCTATATTGACGACATCGTGGAGGGCGTATTCCGCGTCATGCGGGGCGCGCCTGAAAAAGCTACCGGCGGGGACGGACTGCCGATTCCGCCCTATGCCGTCTACAATATCGGCGGCGGGCAGCCGGTCAACCTGCTGGATTTTATTTCCACTCTGCAAGAGGAGCTGGTTTGCGCGGGTGTGCTGCCGCAGAATTACGACTTTGAGGCGCACCGCGAATTGGTGGGGATGCAGCCGGGGGATGTGCCTGTGACATTCGCTGACAGCTCTGCCCTGGAACGCGACTACGGATTCACACCGAAAATCGGCGTCCGCCAAGGGCTGAGAGCTTTCGCGGAGTGGTACAGGGATTATTATCAAGTCTGAACAGACGGGGGAAGAAAACCATGAATCAGAAAATTGCCGTCGCCGGAACCGGCTATGTCGGGCTTTCATTGGCAGTGCTGCTGGCGCAGCACAATCATGTGACCGCCGTCGACATCATTCCGGAAAAGGTGGCGCTCATCAATCAAAAAAAATCGCCCATTCAGGACGATTTCATCGAGAAATACCTCGCGGAAAAGGCACTTGACCTCACCGCGACAACCGATGGCGAATCCGCTTACAGGGACGCGGCATTCGTGATCATTGCCGCCCCCACCAATTACGACAGCCAGAAGAATTATTTTGACACCAGCGCGGTGGAATCCGTCATTCGGCTGGTGATGAAGGTGAATCCGGACGCGATCATGGTGATCAAATCGACGGTCCCGGTGGGCTTCACCAAGGCGATCCGCGAGAAAACAGGCAGCGCGAATATCATCTTCAGCCCCGAATTTCTGCGGGAATCCAAGGCGCTTTACGATAACCTCTACCCTTCCAGAATCATTGTGGGCACCGACGGTTCCGACCGGCTGAATGAAGCGGCCAGAACCTTCGCGGCATTATTGCGGGAGGGCGCGCTCAAAGAGAACATTGCCACGCTCTTCATGGGCTTCACAGAAGCCGAAGCCGTCAAGCTCTTTGCCAATACCTACCTTGCGCTACGCGTGTCGTTCTTCAATGAGCTGGACACTTATTCCGAAGTGAAGGGGCTTGATACCAAATCCATTATCGAAGGCGTATGCCTTGACCCGCGCATCGGCAGCCACTACAACAACCCCTCCTTCGGCTACGGCGGCTACTGTCTGCCGAAGGATACCAGACAGCTTCTCGCCAATTATCAGGACGTTCCGCAGAATATGATCACCGCCATTGTGGAATCCAACCGCACCCGCAAGGACTTCATTGCCGACCGGGTGCTGGAGCAGACCGGGTATTATTCGGGCAATTCCATGTGGAACGCCGAAAAGGAGCGTCCCATCACCATTGGCGTCTACCGTCTGACCATGAAGGCCAATTCCGACAATTTCCGCCAGAGCAGCATTCAGGGCGTCATGAAACGCATCAAGGCAAAGGGCGCAACCGTCATCATTTATGAGCCGACCCTGCCGGATGGCACGACCTTCTTCGGTTCGCTGGTCATCAACGATATTGAAAGATTCAAGCGGGCTTCGGATGCCATTATCGCCAACCGTTACGACGGCATTCTGGACGACGTCGCCCAAAAAGTCTATACCCGCGATCTCTTCCGCAGGGATTGATTGTCAGATTCTCACCCAATCGTATAGATGACAAAAAAGCCGGGTACGTACCGCATTCCACATTCAGAATGATCCGCTTCTGTAAGTTATCGTTTTCTTTCAAATCGCAGCATTCTGCCACCGCGACTACAGCATCATTATCTACATGGCATACCGGGCCGAAAAAAGCGGCTCTCCGCTAATGGAAAGCCGCTTTTTGTTACTTATCAGAGCCGGATATGCCGGACGGAACAATATGGATTGTCAAGCGCGACTTCCACAGAGAAATCGTCAAGATGATATACGCACGACCAATTTCTACATATACGGGTTGTGCCTGTCAGATGGAGTCAAAACCACAGGCAATACTTTGTGCGATGAACTTTGGAAACATTGGTTTCCATTGGGTTTTGGCAAAATATGGCGGAATAGATCCCAGCTGCCAATGGCTGCGTGCCGGACGTTCGTGGAGAGATACGTCAGCAAGC
>CADCON010000009.1 GCA_902803035.1 uncultured Ruminococcus sp. | reverse complement strand
GGTGAACGTGCATGAATGAGCATCCTCGTAATTCATCACGCATCTGAGGATACTTCGGGTTCAAGCCTGTCTGCCGGCTTCCTCCCGTGGGAATGCCATAGACAGAATACACCCGTAGAAAGCGAAGGTAAGCGTTTTTTGGTGTATTATTCTTTTTTTATTCTTTATTCTTTCCATTATTTATTTCATCATTTTTCAGTCAAGGAGAATCAGCCATGTCCTACGATCACCCGCTTCTAGTAAAAATCATTGAAATTCGCCTTCCGTATTGTCAGGCTTTATCAGTATCTTCTCAAAGAAAAGCATGAGTCCATCATGTCAAAGCATATCATCCGAAGCGGCACTTCCATCGGAGCAAACGCCAATGAAGCAATATACGGAGTGAGCAAAGCGGATTTCATAGCCAGGCTTCAAATTCCACTGAAAGAAACCGCTGACCGATGATGATACAACCGAATAACCAAGCTCACTCAATCGGGTGGGCTTTTTCTTTTGCCCGCAGGCGCGGTTGTGCTGCGGACTGTCCGGACGTTCCGTTATTGGCTTGTTACGCTGCTAATTGCACGAAAATACGTTCATGCGGTGCTGTTGTCCGTAGGGCTTTTTTTCTATGTATTTTGTCACAATACTTTAGACTGTCATTGTAGATAATAAATTGAAAAAATCCCGCTTGAGAGGAACTTGAGATGTAATTGAGATGCAATTGTGATGGAGTTCTGAAATTTTACTGAATAATTCGTAAATTGCCCTGAAATCGGGCGTTTTCGTAATGAGACAATCTAGATAGAATGTCTATCTTGCATGGACTTTAGTTCGTGAAAATTGTATTTTTCTACAATTGCATTCTTCTATACTTTATGTATAATATATATTGGCGATGGTTGTGCATTGCGACGTGACATTAACCCCCACGTTTTAGCGTAACAGGACAATTGTGGAAAACTGATTATTCGCTCATTCAGTGTCCCTCATTGTCTGTTTTTTTTCACTCTTTTTTTCAATGCGGGGGATTGTCAGAGGGGAAAAAATACAACGCCGCGAAGTGCATGATGCATCACGATTTTATGTGAATGGGAGGTTCAAATCATGAAGAAGCATTGGAGCACAAGAGCACTCGCCCTGCTGCTGGTCATATCGCTGATCACCGCGATTGCGGAGCAGGTTGCCACATCAGTGGACACGACAGTGAGTGTTTACGCTTCAGGCGACGCGGCGGACGGCGGAGATGGCCAGTACATCACCTACACCGGCAGCGTCGATCTCGGCACGAACGGCAATGCGCCTGTCACGCAGGAAGAGCCGGAAGAGCAGCCTTCGCCCGAAGCAATCAGGGCGTATGAAGAAGCTGCCGAACGGCTTTACGGCGGCGGAATGATTCATATCTTCAATTTCCGCCAGCTTCAGCTTGCGGGCAGCGGCGCGGAGCTGAAGACCGGGGACGACGTTGAGGAAACCGTCGGCAGCGGCGCGCAGATCACGGATCAGAATGGGGAACCCGTGACGTACGCGGCGGACGCGGTTTATTATCTCGAAGGCGACATTTCCCTTCCGGCGCAGACACAATGGAATGTTCCGGCGGGCTTCAGCGGCGAATTCACTTCCGCGAGGAAGATGGAGGAGAATGCCGGAAAGACGGAGGAAACCGACGACGGAGATAATTCCGGAGACGGAGAAGACGCCGGCGACGGCGAGGAAGACGGGGACGGGGAGGACCCTGACCCCGGCGAGGAAGAAAGCCCCGCAAAAGGGGCGCTGAACCAGCGGTTGTACGACGTGGAGAGCGACACGGTGTACCTGCAGAACGGATTCCAGCTCATGACGCTCGCGGACAGCCACAGGGCTGAGATTCCCGTGATGTCGAACGACTGGAGCACCGAATTATTCGGCACAGGACAATTCATCTATCCGGGCGATGAATCGCTTGGATACCTGACCTACAGCGAAGGCCACCGCTATGTGATTTCGTCGGAATTCACGCCGGTGAAGCCGGGGGACGAAAGCATTGCGATCCGCGGCGGGGCGAAGGTTCTCTGGCCCTATGCCAACCGCGACGCCGGCGACCGCGACGGCAGGGATTACGCGGGTCAGGTGACAGCCAATATCAACGGCACCGATTACATTCTCATCGGCACGGCCGCGCAGCTCAAAGCCATTGACAGGGGACGTGAAAAGGAAGTCCTCGGCATTGCGGTCAGCGGCAGCCGGGAAGACGTCGCGGTCTACGGGCCTGTCTACAAGCTGAAGGTGAAGAGATCACGCCTTACAGACCCGTGGGAACCGGACGGTGACCCGGAGCTGGTGTATCCCGGCGACGCGGACGTGACCGACGACAGACTGTTTGACAGCTACAACAGCGCGGCCGGCACAGGAAATAATTATCACGCGCTCAATGACACAACCGGTCTGAGCGGCACCATCTACACCACGGTTGATCCGGCGACCAACAAACTCAATCTGTCGGATCCGTCGAATAACACCATCCGTCTGGAATATGCCACAGACGCCAATTACATCGTATTCCGCAACATCAATCTCGACGGCTATGACTGGGCGCCGCTCATGTTTACCGGCACGATGTACGGCGTGAAGCCGAACGGCGGCGGCAACCTGTGGAACGACGAAAAGACAGAGCTGAATCTCAGCACGGACAGCAAGCCGGTCATTTCGAATTTCAGCGTCAACCCGATCATGAAGGACGGAAAACTCGACGTCGCTTCGCAGATGGGCGTCGGATTCTTCGGCACGATCAGCGCGAAATACAACGATTCTGATCTGTCGGGGACAACGTCCGTGGTGAGGAACATTCATCTCAGGGACGCGTCCGTAACCAACAACTGCACCGACGTGGACGCCAATGAAACCTTCATCAGCATCCTTCTCAAAGGACTGCCCAGTCTTCTAGGCTGGGTAGCCGACGGACTGCTGAATTTTGCCGTCAATCTCGGCAACGGGGAGCAGTCGATCAATCTCAGCGATACGCTGCAGGATCTGCTCGATGCCCGCAAGAAGGATCCCACCGCGCTGGCGACAGGCGCGTTCGCGGGCAGGATCGTGGGCAAGGTGGAGGTTTCCGACTGCTATGTGGAGCGGGTGAACGTCCGGTCAGCCGTCACCGTGCAGGAGGGCAGCGACATGCACAAGATCGTCGGCTGCGGCGGCTTTGTGGGCCATGTGCAGGGAACCCTCACCTACAGCGCGCTTGACAGCGTTCTCGGCGGCGTGGTGGACGGTCTGACATGGGTGCTCAATCTGATCCCCGGCATCGGTCTGGGCGATCTGGTGACCATTCTCGCCCAGAATGTGCTGCATCTTGATCAGATTATTCCCACCGGATATGTCGAAACCAAGATCGACGCCTGCACGGTTGACAACTGCACACTGTCATTCGGCGCGGGAAGGTACGGCGTGGGCGGCTTTGCCGGTTCGATATGCGGTACGGAGCTGACCTGGTCGGCCGTCAGGAATATGTCGGTCACGCTGGACGCGGAACGCGGCGGCGGCGGCTTTGTGGGCGTCGCGCGCGACGATATCATCCAGCAGCTCCTTTCCGGTCTCGGCATTACGGTCGGAACGCTCTATCCGCAGAGCGAGATCAGGGAGTGTCAGATAAGGAACAGCTCTGTTATCCTGACCGGTAACTGGAGTCTGGGCGGCTTTGCGGGCATTCAGGCCAACAGCAGCGTCATCAATTGCGTCATCGACGCGGACAGCACGGTCAGCATCACCGCTCACCGCGACTGCGCGGGCGGATTTACCGGCAGCGCGCAGCTCGGTTCGGGCTTCTGCCTGCCCGATTATCTGCCGGTCAACGCGGACCTTCTGAGCACGGTCAAGACCGCGCTGACCAATCTTCTCAGCAATGAGGGAAGCCAGGGACTTCTCGAACTGGGCGGCGTGTCCAATTCCGGCATTCTCGGATGCCAGATCAGGGGCAAGGTCGTCGTACACACTTCAGGCAACATCGCCGGCGGTCTGATCGGCTACGGCGAAGGCGTATATATCGACGATTCCGGCGCGATCGCGGATCTCTCCCGCTACAGGGACGGCAATATTCCGGTTCCGGAGGTCACCGCGAAGCCGGTTCTGGTGGATCAGCTCGTGGAGGTCATCGCTTCGGGCGCGTTCGCAGATGGCAATGACGGGGAAGGCGACAGCGGGGAGGACGAAAACGATCACCCCGCGATCGACGGAAAATACTCCCTTGCGGGCGGCGGCGCGGGTTATCTCTGCTCCGCCAACACAGGCACGCTGCTCGGCAGCACGTTGGGTCTGCAATCCCATCTCGCCTTCCGCATGGAGGACGTCACTATTGACAGCGAGAAGAATTCCTCCGGAGAGCGCGCGGGATTCCGGGTCATTGCCACCGGCGATTTTGCCGGCGGCGCGGCGGGCTTTGCCATCGGCGGCGACATCACGAGAGTGAATGTCAACAACGTGACGCTCGTCAAGGCGAATAATCACGCCGGCGGCTTTGCCGGTACGACCGGCCCCGATAGGGTTGTGGGCGGCAACGGACTCAGCCTTACGCTGCTGGGCATCAATCTGCTCGCCATCAATGACCTTCTCGGCATGACCGACGGCATTCACACCACGATCACAGACTGCCGCGTCAACGATCGTTCCTCCGGTCTGGCGGTGGAGGTGGAGGCGACAGGAAAATACGAGGATGACAACGGCCGGACCGATTACAGCGCGGGCGGCTTCTTCGGGGACTGCACCAGCGCGACCGTGACCGACTGTCATGTGAGCCGGCTCAGAAGCGTCACCTCGGATATGCGCTGCGGCAGATCAGGCGGCTTTGTGGGTCATTGTGCCGCGGGCGACCTTTCGGGCATCAGCGTAGGCAATGAAACAGTCAGCGGAGGTTCGGTCGGCGAACAGGCGGTGACGGTTCTCGACGTCGGACAGCTTATTTCACTGGGACTGGACATCATTCCCAAGCTGGAAAGATGCGACGTCACCTTCCTTGACGGCGGCTATGTCAAGGGCAACGCGGCGGGCGGCTTCGCGGGCGAATTCCGCAGCGGCACGCTGAATATCGATTCCAAGGAAATGCAGGCGGTGCAGAACAGCCCCTACGCAGTCTACAATATCGACCATGTGGAGGGCGGCAAATTCGCCGGCGGCTTTGGCGGCAAGGTGTTCTCCGGCGCGCTGGAGCGTGAAGGCGGCAGCGGTCTGGGACTTCTCAACAAGAATGTCAAGGTGGACATCGCCGGCATTGCCAGCATTACCAACGCCTATCTGCCCAAGCTCTGGTACGCGGGCGTGTATTCGGAGAAAGGATTCACCGTTCTGGCGGCATACATTGACGATGAAAATTCGCCTTCCTCCAAGGGATACGCCGGCGGCTACATCGGCTATGGCAGCGGCATGGAGGTTTCCCATTGTCATGTCAGGAGTCTCAAGCGCCGGTGCCCCGACAAGATTCCCGCGAATCTGGAGGACAGCGACGGTACAGAATACATGGATTTCACCCCCGGCTGGGACACCGTTCCCTACTCGGTCGCGGGCGCGGAATACGCCGGCGGCTACATCGGCTGCATGAATGTCGGTTCCGCCCGCGCGCTGGGCGACAGCATCAGCCTCATGCATGAATCGCTCACCAGCACGCAGCTTCTCAGCGGGCTGGACGTGGTGGTGACCACCATCGAGCATTCCAACGTTTACGGACTGCCGGGCGGCTTCTCGGTGCTCGCGTCAAGTCACGTGAATCTCGGTGACAAAAACTACGACACATCGGGCTTCGGCTACGCGGGCGGTTATGCCGGTCAGATCGGCGGCGCGCATATTCAGGACGGCAATTCCTACAAATTCTCCTACATCATCGGAGAGATTGCTTCCGGCGGCTACGCGGGCGAAATGCTGCCCGGCGACGTCGCGGACATTCTGGACGTGGAGCATACGCCGCAGGCAGACGAGAATCCCGAAGAGCCGGAGGAGCCTGCCACCCTTTCGGATATTGTCAGCACTATCATTGACGGCGACACGCTGAAGCTGGTGCAGGCGTTCATTCCGACGGTTTACAACAGTGTTACTACCTGCATCCCCTGCGGCGGTGTGGTCAGAGCGCAGAGCCTGTCCGACGGACGCGGCGTGAATACGCCCCAGGCGCGCGGCTTTGCGGGCGGCTATGTCGGACACAGCTCCGGCGGACAGATCTGGGGCAACAGCTCCGAACCGTGGCTGGGAGAAGAGAATTATTCCGGCGACAAGCGCGACTGTGACGCGGTGAGAATCCGCTCGGTCTACGGCGCGGAATACGCCGGCGGCTATGTGGGTCTCATGGAAGCGGGCAGCACGGCAAAATCGGGCAATCTTTCGCTTCTTGGCGGAATCATCAGCGCGGATAACCTGCTGGAGGCTCTCGACGCTGTCTATCCCACCATCGAAAACGCCAATGTTTTCGGCCCTCTCGAAGAGATGGATCTGGAAACATGGAATAAATGGCTCACCTATGTCGCGGCAAAGGGCAGCGCGGCTCCCGAAGCGAACGAGCTGAGCAGCCTGATCGCTCTCGGTACTTTTGACAATGAGGATCAGCTCAGGGAAGCCTTCAGCCAGTTCACCTACGGCTATCACGCGGTTGCCGGCCGTAACGAATACGACGACGGCGTTTTCACCACCTACGGCGGCTGCGCGGGCGGTTATGCCGGCGCGATGCACAGCGGCGTCATACGCTATGGTAACGCCAGCCACGCCAAGCTTGTCAGTGCCTACCGGGCGGCCGGCGGCTACGCGGGCGAAGTCATCACCAAAGGACTCGTGGAATTCGGTGAGGTCAATATTCTGGGTCTTGATCTCGCGCTGGATAACCTTCTCAAGGTGGCGGACGTTCTCACTCCGGTTGTCTTTGAATCGGGCGTGACCGGCTACCAGAACGGACTGGTTGTGCGGTCGGATGGACTCCCCACCTTCGAGAAAATCATTTCGGGCGAGGGCGACGACGCGGTCACCAAGACCATCAGCGTGGATTGCGGTATGGCGGGCGGCTTTGTCGGCGGCTGCTACGGCGGCCAGCTCGGCACCCGCGCAGACGGACGCGTCGACGGCGAGGTTCAGATTCCGGAGCTTGGCGTGTGGGTGAGAAACTGCAAGACCGTCACCGGCAGGAACTGCATCGGCGGCTTTGCGGGCAAGACCACAGCGGCTTCCGTTGCCAACGCGGATGACAGCGACGCTTCCAACGGCCTCATACAGGGGCTTCTCGACACCGTGATCAGCAATCCCTCGCAGCTTGTGAACGCACTTGACGCGACCATTACGGTCATCGGCAAGGCGGAGGTGTCCGGCGTTCCGGGTACCGAATGGGGCATTGTCGTGGACGGCGAATACAAGGACAGCAACAACGAAACGCAATACGCCTATTGCGCCGGTGGCTTTGTCGGCTCCTCCGAAGCGACGGTCTTCGGAGCGAAGAATACGCCCGAACGCACGCTGATTGTCAGCGATCTGCGCGGCGTTTCGGCGGCCTATTACGCGGGCGGCTTCTTCGGACTGGCTCATGTCGGCAGCGTCGCCGAAGTGGGCGATAAGGACGGCAATACCAATATCCTTCACCTGCTCCAGACCGAAGACATCAGCGTACTCGATATTTTCCGCACCTACATCTATCACGCGACGGTTTCGGGCGTTGAGGACGGCATTATGATCGTAGCTCACGACCAGTCGCTGCGTGGCTCGATCGGCAATCTCAATCTCAGCGGCGCGGCGGGCGGATTCGGCGGCGCGATGATGAACGGCACGGTGGAGAATTCCTCCGTCGATACTCTCAATTTTGCGCAGGCGCCCAATTACGCGGCGGGCTTCGTCGGTCTCAGCGGCACCAGCAGCGGCATTGGCGAGGATTCCCTCGGCATTCAGCCCTCCGAAGAGAACGAGGAAGGCGAGGAACCGGATCCCGAAGATCCCCTGAAAACGACTCTCGACGGACTCGGTCTCGGCGACCTGAATATCAGCGCGGAACTGCTCAATGTTTCCGGCTCGGTCTTCCGGAATTGTACGGTGACCGGCTTTACCAACGGCTTTGTCACCAGAACCACCAATATCCAGACGAAGGTGGCCAACGGGCACAGCGGCGACGTGAAAGGCTCCTGCGCGGCAGGCTTTGTGGGCTATGCCGATATGGCGCATTTTGACGAATGCGCCGTGGATCAATTCAAGTTTGCGTGGAGCACCCAGAACGCGGGCGGCTTTGCCGGCAGATCCGCGCTCAATTATCTGGTTGACATTGCGATTGACTCCGGTCTGACCGGCATTCTGGTCAAGGTGGTCGACGTGCTGGTGCGGGGACTGTACCTCGATCAGGCGGAGCGCGCGGATTTCTTCAACGCGAGCGGCGATCTTCTGGGGCTTCAGGTGTTCTCGGAGGGCAATGTGGCTGCCGTCAACCTCTTTGGTCTGAAGATCAGCGTCGCGCTTTCCAAGAATGACGAGCAATACAACGGCGCGCGTGACGCGGCGATCATCACCATCGGCTCATCGACCGTCAAGCTTCCCTGCGACGAGAACGGAATCGACGAGGAAAACGCCCCCGACATCTCGGTTACGCTGATCGAGGGCAACCGCGCCGAATTCACCCATTCCACCGTCAAGGGCGTGCCGGACGGCTACAATATCTACGCCGGACGCGCGACTGACGAAGAGGACGGTGTGGACGAACTGGGCTATGCCGGCGGCTTTATCGGCTATAATGACGCGGGTGTGATCGACTATTGCAGCACCGAGCTGTGCGACGTGATCCGCGGCACACCTCCCGCCGGGGAAGGGCAGCCCTCCAAGGTCGGTCCCTTCACAGGCTTCACCAACACCCGCAGCAGGACCATTGAAATCCTCGAAGGCTATCATGAGGCGGATGGCGGGGAACCGGAAGCCTACAGCAACAGCTTCAGCGTTTACCGTGCGGACAATGGCGGATATACCATGATCAAGAAGGAAAACGCTGCCAGAATCGCCGACAAGGAAAGCGAGAATGTCACCGTCAACGGCGAATCCTGCAACCGCTACATCGTGGAGCATCTCGGCGATATCACCGTCCATGAGGATTTCAAGGACGCGACCGAGGATAACGCTTCCGGCAGCGCGAGCCGTCCGCTCAAGGCATACGTGTCTCCAGCAATGGCGGTTCTGATGCTCGACACGGCGCTTGATGACAACATTGTGGGCGACACTCCCATCACAGTGGATCTCAAGGATCCTTGCGACACGCCGGTTGACATTACGGTCAACAAGGTGTGGAAGGACTTCATCTTCCTCGATTCCCGTCCGGAAGAGATCACCCTGACCATCCGGCAGCTCAATTACGGCTCCACCGTTCCGCCGTCGCTGCTCACGATGGAAGATCCGGGCAAGCCCGTGGTGGCGACCGAAACCATCACCATTGTGGCTTCCGATTCCTCCGCGTGGACGACCGCGTGGCAGAAGGTTCTGAAGGACAGAAAGGCAGCCGACAGAATCGTGAGCGGAGAGGAAGAAACCATCGTCTACTACCAGTATCATATCAGCGAAGTCAGCGTGGACAATTACGATTCCTCCTATGAAATCGATGAGTCCACCTGCTCGCTCAAAATCACCAATCGCTACACCGGTCCGCTGCTTCCTGGAACAGGAGGATCCGGAACCCTTCTTTTCATCGCGGCAGGACTCTTCCTGCTCGTCGCGGGCGGAATGCTCATTGCGTTCAGGCTCATGCCGTCAGACAGCAGGAAGCGGAAGCTCCGCACAGCGGACGCGGATCTTGATCTCTCGGATTTCTCCGACTTTTTGAAATATCTGAAGAAGTAAAACAAATCAAATCCCACGGACAAGGAGAGTCTTTGCATGAAAAAAGGAATAAGCGCCATACTTATTGCTCTGATAATACTGACGGGACTCTCCCTGTTCCTCTATCCGTCAGTCAGCAATTACCTCAGCGAGCGCGGCAGTTCCGAAGCCATCAGCCGGTACGCCGACAATGTGGACGCCATGGAAAGCGGCGATTGCGACAGGGAACTCAGCCGCGCGGAGGAATTCAACAGGGCATTGTATCTCACCGGCATTGACAGGGAACCGACCTCGGTTTCCGCGTCGGATTACGAATACTTGCTGAATATCTCCGGCGACGGTATGATGTCTTATGTGGAAATACCCGCCATCAACTGCCGCCTGCCGGTGTATCATGGCACGGACGCGGCGACGCTGGAGAGCTACATCGGGCATCTTCCCTCCAGTTCGCTCCCCGTGGGCGGCGAAAGCACCCATTGCGTCCTCACGGGGCACACGGGGGTTCCCAGTGCCAAGCTGCTCACCGATCTTGATAAGCTGAGAAAAGGCGACAGATTCACGCTGACCACGCTCGGACGGACGCTGACCTACGAGGTTGACAACATTCTGGTGGTCAGGCCGGACGAAACCGACGCCCTCAGAATTCAGCCGGGGCAGGATTACTGTACGCTCGTCACCTGTACGCCCTATGGGGTCAACACTCACAGGCTGCTTGTGCGGGGACGGCGGATCTCCGGCGACGAAACGCGGCAGGCTGCCGAGGACAGCTCGTTGGTGGATATGCTCTACGGAAACCCGGTAATGATTGCGCTGGCGGGACTTTTGTTGATACTAATGATTTCATACGCGGCTACAAAAATTCATAAAGCATAAAGCATAAAGAAAAATGAGAGAAACAGAGGCGATAAAAGCATGAAAAAAATCAGAAGAAGTGTGTCGATCAGTCTGTCGCTGCTGCTGCTGCTTTCCGTCTTTGCGCTGCGGGTGGCGGCGGACCCGAATCCCATGGAAATTGTAGACACAGCCAGAAATACCACGCTGACGCTGCAATATCTCTATAATAACGAGCCAATAGAAGGCGCGACCTTCTATCTATACCGTGTCGGCGACGTCACCAAATCCGGCTCCTTCCGGTTTAATGCGCCGTTCGCTGGCGTGTATGACCGGAACCAGGATCAGGCAACCGTCGCGCTCCAGATGCTCACATTGGCGAGGAGCGAAGAATCCGGCGTGGAGCCGAAGCGCACGGGCGTGACCGGCGACAACGGACAGCTTCAATTCAGGAGCGAGGAAGGCGACCGCCTTTCCACCGGCATATATCTGGTGGCGAGCGACCCGCTGGAGCTTGCCAACGAGGACACCTATTCCTCCGTACCGTTTCTGGTAAGCCTTCCGACCTTCTTCGGGGATCTTCCCCAGAGCACTGAGCCGCAGGACGTGTGGCGCTATGACGTCACGGTAGTCCCCAAGGCGCAGTTTATGTCGAAACAGTACGTGATCCATTACAGCGACAACAATGAGCGGATCGGCGGCGCGACAGTCACGCATATGCCGTATGCACAGGCTGATTTTACCGAAATATTCAAGGCTGACAGCGGAAAGCTGCTGGTGGAAACCGAACTCATCAGATATGTCAGGGGAAGCAGCGGCGCGTCGCAGTACAACAGCTACAGGCTGACGATGGATCCTGAGCCGGAAGCGGCGGGTTATACCTTCGAGGGATGGAATATTGACCCGGAGGCTGACGAAGGCTATACTACCATGCCATTCTATCCCGATATCAGGGAATACACGGTTTACGCGATCTGGAGAGCCAACGATCCGCCGGAGGAATCTTCCAGCACACCCTCAGACGAGCCGGATACACCTTCCGGCTCATCGGATACACCCTCCGGCTCGTCGGATACACCCTCCGGCTCGTCGGATACACCTTCCGGCTCGTCGGATACACCTTCCGGCTCGTCGGATACACCCTCCGGCTCGTCCAATACCCCTTCCGGATCTTCACAGACGCCGACCTCGTCGAATTCACCCGGCGGGAGCGACACACAGAAGAAGGACCCGATCCTTCCCCAGACGGGAATGCTGTGGTGGCCCGTGCCGGTACTGGCGATTCTGGGATTCGCGGTATTCATGGCAGGCGTCTTCATGGGCAGAAAGAAGAAATCCGACAAGAAGGACGCCCGGAGCGGCTTGGTTCTTCTTGCGGGCATTGTGCTGGTATCCTCGGCGGTCTGCCTTGTGCTGTACAATTCCTGGGACGACATGAGAGCGGGCTCTGATGTGGCGGAAGAATGCGTCGGCGTGGTACGGTTCATTCCCGACAGAAACGGGAACTCCGATCAGTCCGGAATCGCGCCGGACAACAGCCGTTCGGTCACCACCGATATGCCTGTGAAGACTTATCAGGGAGCCGATTTCGCGGCGGTTCTGGAAATTCCCTCGCTTTCGCTGGAGCTTCCGGTCAGAAATGTGTGGAGCTATCCCGGACTGCGCCGTTCTCCCTGCCGCTATGCAGGCTCGGCGTACACCGATGATCTGGTGATCTGCGGGCATAACTACCAGTCCCATTTCGGCAAGCTGAAGAATCTCACCCAAAACGACGAGATTACCGTGACGGCACTGAATGGCGATGTATTCACCTACAGGGTGAGGGAAGTCACCGAGCTGGTGCCCAACGCCATTGAGGAAATGAAGCATTCGGACTACGACCTCACGCTTTTCACCTGCACCATAGGCGGCAGCAAGAGGGTCACCGTCCGCTGCGAGCTGACAGGATTCCGTCCGCAGTCTCCGAATGTGATCTTCTCCCAGTATGTGCTGTTCTGATGTGACGTCGGGCGTGTGACGTCCGATTTTCGATAGAAATTCATCCTTCCGGCTTGAAAGCGGGAAGGGACAAAAGAAAAAACCTGTTTCCGAAGCAAACGGAAGCAGGTTTTTTTGTGTTAATGTAATGTACGCGGGCAGGCAACGCCGCGAGGATACGGTATTGAGCGGTGCGGGAACCGACTTCTTCAGCGTTTCCCTAGCGGACAAGCGAAGGCGCGAGGGTATTGAGGTAGAGAATGCCCTCGCAGATCCCGCCCATCAGCAGGAACGCGAAAACATCGCGGAAGCGGTATTTCAGGACATTCAGGCGGGTGCGGCCCTTGCCGCCTGTGTAGCAGCGGCAGTCCATGGCGGTGGCAAGCTCAAACGCCCTGCGGAAGGATGAGATAAAGAGGGGAATGAGAATGGGAATCAGTGCCTTCGCCCGCTTGATGATACCTCCGCTTTCAAGGTCCGCGCCGCGCGCTTTCTGCGCGTTCATGATTTTTTCGGTTTCTTCGAGAAGGGTGGGAATGAACCGCAGCGCGATGGTCATCATCATGGCAAGCTCATGCACCGGCACACGGAAGAGCTTGAGCGGCGCGAGAAGCCGTTCAATGGCGGCGGTGAGGTCAGTGGGGGAGGTGGTGTAAGTCAGCATGGAACTGATCAGCACGATCAGCACAAGCCTGACCGCCACGAATCCACTCTGCCAGAGGGCTTCCTCATAAATGGTGAGCGAGCGGTACTGAAAGACGATATGCTCCCCCCTGATGTAGAGCATATTCAGCAAGGCGGTGAAGAAGACAAGGAACCAGATGGCTTTCAGCCCCTTGAAGTACATTCTGAGCGGAACGCGCGAGAGAATGACTGTCAAGATGACCAGTCCGACCATAGCCCCCATTGAAAAAAGATTTTTGGCGAGGAAGATAAAGACAATGATGACCGTCATGAGAATGATCTTCATGCGCGGGTCGAGCTTGTGAATGAAGGAACGCCCCGGCATGAACTGTCCTATGGTGATATCGGAAATCACTGTGCCTCACCTCCTTCCGCCGTTTCTCCGGCAGATGAATTCTCTGCGGGCGGTCTGTCGGGCTGTTCCGTGGTGGCATCGTGGCGGCTGAGAAAATCCAGCGCGACGCCCTTGGCAAAATCCATTGTGTAGACGTCGGTGCGGACGTCCGCGCCCAGATGTTTCAGTTCCAGGAAGACCTGCGTCACCTGCGGCACACGAAGCCCTATTTCAGAGAGTCTTTCTCCGTGCCTGAAGATATTCTTGGTGACGTCGAACATCTCGACCCTGCCGTGATTCATGACCAGCACGCGGTCGGCGACGCGGGCAATATCCTCCATAGAATGGGAAACCAGCAGTACGGTGCTGCCGGTTTTCTCACGGTAAGCGCGGATTCTGTCGAGAATGCGGTCCCTGCCGCGGGGATCGAGTCCGGCGGTCGGCTCGTCGAGAATCAGCACCTTGGGCTGCATGGCGATCACACCGGCAATGGCGGCGCGACGTTTTTCACCGCCGGAGAGGTCGAAGGGAGATTTTTCCAGCAGCGACTCCTTCAATCCGGCAAATTCGGCCGCGGTGCGGATAATTCTGTCCAGCTCGTCCTTGTTTTTGATACCCTTGTTAAGGGGACCGAACGCAATATCCTTGTAGACGGTTTCCTCAAAGAGCTGGTATTCGGGGTACTGGAATACCAGACCGACTTCAAAGCGCACATTTCTGATTTTTTTCGGCTTTGCCCAGATATCGCTTCCGTTGAGAAGAATCTGTCCCGACGCGGGGCGGAGAAGTCCGTTGAGAAGCTGTACAAGCGTGGATTTGCCCGAACCTGTATGTCCGATAACGCCGATAAAATCTCCCTGTTCAATCGAAATGCTCACGCCGTCCAGCGCGACCTTTTCAAAGGGAGTGCCTTTGCCGTAGACAAAGCGCAGATCGTGTGTTTCAATAATTCCCATGGCAAAACCTCCGGGTGGTGAAGGAAACGCCGAATCGATTTCCTCGCCGCTTCCTGCCGCGTTCCTGCGGAGGCGAACAGGCGGGGGCTTCTCCGGCGTATTCCTGATAATGAGTAAATGGAAGCCCGATAGGGGCTTGCAAAAAAATGGCTCAGCGGCGGGCGTTCATGATGGCGCGGGCGCATTCTTCCGGTGTGAGAACGTCGTCGGGAATGTCATAGCCCATTGCGCGGAGATACTGCGCCAGCTCGGTTGCCTGTGGTACATCGAGATGATGCTCCCGCAGCATATCAATGTGGCTGAACACGTCTTTTGGTTTGCCCTCGGTGAGCAGATTTCCGTCGTTGACAATGATCACGCGGTCGGCTCTGGCGGCTTCATCCATGTAATGGGTGATCAGAATGACGGTGATGCCGAGATTTCTCACCAGATTGTCGATCGCGTCCATAACCTCCTGCCGTCCCCGCGGGTCAAGCATGGCGGTCGGTTCGTCAAAGACGATGCATTTCGGGCGCATGGCAATGATGCCGGCGATAGCAACCCTCTGCTTCTGACCGCCGGAGAGCTTATGGGGGGCGTGGCGGCGGTATTCGTACATTCCCACCGCCTTGAGGGCGTCGTCAACCAGCTTCCGCATTTCGTCGGAAGGAACGCCGAGATTTTCAGGGCCGAAGGCGACGTCTTCCTCAACGATGGTGGCGACGAGCTGATTGTCCGGGTTCTGGAACACCATTCCCACCGTGCGTCGAATGTCGGTGAGAAGAGCCTCATCGGCGGTATCCATGCCGGCGACGAACACCTTGCCGCCGCTGGGAAGAAGAATAGCGTTCATGTGCTTGGCGATTGTGGACTTCCCGGAGCCGTTGTGTCCGAGAAGCGCGACGAATTCCCCCTGACGGATGTCGATGGAGATGCCGTGCAGCACCTCCTTGGGCGGAGATTCGTCGGTGCTTTCATATTCGTAGAAGACGTTCTGCAGGGAGATCTGAATCTCCGGGGATTCTTCCGTGTGATCATATTGAATGGTGATGTTATCTTCCATATTCTTTCCCCGATAGTGAATGTTTAGAATCAAGCGCGAATGAGTCGGGCGTCAGCTTTCAGCCGGCGTGTCATTTTTCACGCATTTCCGCCACGAAGCCGTTGCGCCGCAGGGGAGAATCAATCCTGTCTCCGTGACGGGCAGTCCGATTTCGTCAGCGGTGATCATGCCGCCGAATTTCGGCAGAAGAATCGCGCCGTTGAGGTAATTCATGACGGAAGGGCTGAGCCCGGTGGTGTAGCTGTTGATGTTGAAGAAAAGCGGGTCGTCGGAAAGCACCTGCGAACAAAGCTCCACCAGCGGATAAATCTGCTCCTCCAGCTTCCAGACCTCGCCACCCGGCCCCCTGCCGTAACTGGGAGGGTCCATGATGACCGCGTCGTAGCGGTTGCCGCGCCGGATCTCGCGCTGGACGAATTTGATGCAGTCGTCCACAATCCAACGCTGCGGCAGCTTGTCAAGTCCGGAGGAAGCGGCATTCTCGCGCGCCCACTGGGTCATGCCCTTTGAAGCGTCCACATGACAGACGTTCGCGCCGGCCGCGAGACAGGCAAGCGTCGCGCCGCCCGTGTAGGCGAACAGATTCAGCACTTTGACGGGACGCCCCGCGCCGCGGATTATTTGCGCCATATCGTCCCAATTGACCGCCTGTTCGGGAAAAAGACCCGTGTGCTTGAATCCCATGGGCTTGATATTAAAGGTAAGGGAGCGATACCGCACCTGCCACACGTCCGGAATGTGCCTGATGACCTCCCATTTTCCGCCGCCCGAAGAAGAGCGGTGGTAGCGGGCGTGAGCCTTGTGCCAGAGGGGATTATCCTTCGGCGTATTCCAGATGATCTGCGGGTCGGGGCGGATGAGAATGATATCGCCCCAGCGTTCGAGCCTTTCGCCGGCAGACGCGTCGATCAGCTCATAATCCTTCCATTCTTTTGAATATCTCATCAGAATCAGCTTTCCTTTTTCACTGCAAGGTAATGACTGCCGCCGGAGGGCGTTCCTCCGTCATCCGGCGAGTCGGTATTCCCGGTGGCACCGGCGGCTTCCGGGCGGCGGAAGAGAGTCGCGTCGTCGGGAATTCTGAGATTCTTTCGCACCACGGCTTCCGCCATTTCGAGAACCTTGCTGACCTGAGCGGACTTGATGCCCTCGACAATGATTTCCACCTTGCCGCTGTCGGGGCGGTACATCAGCACGCGCCCGTCGCCGGAGAGATAGGAGCGCATGACGCGGATTTCCTCTTCCAGATCGGTGGTACGCATAACCGGAATGAACGCGCCGGACGGAATGACAACAGAGGTCGTGCCGCGGATGAGCTTGGGAACCTCCGCCCACAGCTCGTCAATGGTCATGCCCATACGGTTCATGCAGCCGAGAAGCATGACGGCGGTGAGAAGTCCGTCCGGAACGTGGGAGCGGCGGGGAAAGACAATGCCGTTGAAGCGGTCGACCGTCATAATGACACTGTCGTAGCCGGCGCATTCCTCAGCGAGATAGCTGTAATCGCCGGTGACGGTTCTGATTTCCGCGCCCATGGACTTGATGAAGGGCGCGAGAGCGATGTGGCAGTTGTCGCTGAGCATGATGAGGGGAACGCTGTCCTCGTTATTCGTTGCCTTGCCGTAGACCTTGCCGAATATTTCGGCGAGTCTTTCGGAATCGAGCAGCTTGCCGTCGGGAAGGGCGACAAGGCAGACCTCGCCGTCCGCGCTGAAGGTGAATCCGATATCGCTGCCGGTGTCCCTGACAAAATCGATGAGTCTTGAAGTGTCCTCATAGCAGGAGTCTTCGGCAATGTCCATCAGCAGGACGTCCGCGCCGAGCTGCCGGAAGACGAATTCCGCGAAGGGCGCGCACGCGCTTTTCCGGCAGTCCACCGCGACCTTGAGCTTTTCAAACATGGTAAAGCCGGCGGCGTCGATGATATTGTGCCTGTACTTGCTGAGAAGCGATGAATCAGGCGGCAGGATTCTGCCGGACTGTTTGCCGCCGAGAAGCGCGCCGCCGTCGATGGCCGCCTGAATGGATTCCAGCAGATCGCCGGTCACCTGACTGCCGTCCTTCTGATAGAATTTCAGCCCGCTGAGGTCGTAATGATAGCGGCCGCCGGTCACCATAACGCCCATGATGGCGTTGCTTTCCGGAGTGGCGAAGGACACCGCGCCGGAAGGCACGAGTCCGAGGGAGATGACGTCCGCGCCGGAAGCGCAGAGCGCGGCGGTGACGGCGGATGTCATCATATCGGCGGCGGGGCTGGCGTCGTGGCCGACCACGACCCTGCATCGTTCGCGGCGCGAAGAGGAATATCCGCCCAGCTTGCTGTAAGCGGCGGCGGTAGCGTGTTCCGCCTGATAGATGTCGATGCTTTCTCCCAGAATACCGCAGAACGCGGCTCTGTCACTTGTGATTTTCATTTATATATACATTCCCTTCCATAATATGCAAAGAATTCAGTTGAAGAGCGACTGCTGTCCGCCCGCCTGGGAAGGCGGAGTAAGGCCGAGATGGGCATAGGCGGCGTCGGTGACGCAGCGTCCGCGGGGGGTGCGCGCCAGAAAGCCGATCTGCATGAGATAAGGCTCATAGACGTCCTCGATGGTCACGGCTTCCTCACCGATAGCGGCGGCGATGGTTTCCAGACCCACAGGTCCGCCGCCGTAGAATTGAATGATGCCGGAGAGAAGCAGCCGGTCGATCTTGTCAAGTCCCAGCTCGTCAATTTCCTGACGGTCAAGCGCCATGCGGGCGACGTCGCAGGTGATGACGCCGTCGCCGATGACCTGCGCGAAATCGCGGACGCGGCGGAGAAGGCGGTTGGCGATGCGGGGGGTACCCCTTGAACGGGAAGCAAGCTCCAGCGCGCCCTCGCGGTCGATGGCGATGCCGAGAATGCCGGCGGAGCGTTCCACGATGTCGGCGAGCTGCTCAGGGGTGTACAATTCCAGACGCAGCACAACGCCGAAGCGGTCGCGCAGGGGAGCGGAGAGCTGTCCCGCGCGGGTGGTTGCCCCCACAAGGGTGAATTTCGGCAGCGGGAGATGATAGCTCATCGCGCCCTGACCCTTGCCGGTCATGATGTCGATGGCGAAGTCCTCCATTGCCGGGTAGAGAATTTCTTCCACCGTGCGCGAAAGGCGGTGAATCTCGTCGATAAAGAGAACGTCGCCGGGATTGAGCGAGCTGAGAAGCGCGGCCAGATCGCCGGGGCGTTCGATGGCGGGGCCGGAGGTAATACGCAGCCCCACGCCCATCTCGTGGGCGATAATGCCGGCGAGGGTGGTTTTTCCCAGACCCGGAGGGCCGTAGAGCAGACAGTGGTCGAGGGTTTCGTGCCGCGCGAGAGCCGCGCTGATATAGACCGAAAGATTCTGCTTGACGGTTTCCTGCCCGATGTAGGCGTCGAGTGTCCGGGGACGCAGGGGATTGTCGGTTTCCGCGTCCTCAGGATTGTATTCAGGGGCGACAATGCGGTTTTCAAAATCCGAGTCGTCGTCATAGTAGCTGCTGTCCGTTTCATCAAACGATACTGAACGGATTTCGCTGTCGGGATAGTTGTTGTTTTTCTTTTTCATTTTCCTGTCTTTCATCTTCAATCGTCATTCGCACAGCCTTGTGGAAAATCCGGAAGAAGCCGCGCGCTACATTCCTTTGGCCATTTCGATGAGGGCGAGCCGGATCAGCTCCTCAGTGGGGAGGGAGGGATCCAGTCCCGCGACCAGTCTGGCAGCTTCGGAGGACTGGCAGCCCAGCACCATCAAGGCATTGATCGCGGCGGCTGCATTGCCGGGAGAGAGAGAAGCCCCGCCCTTTGCCCCTTGGGGCGAATCGGCGGGCGCGCCCATGCTCTTGAACTTGTCCTTCAGCTCCAGCACGACGCGCTGGGCGATTTTCGGCCCGACGCCGTTCGCGCGGGTGATGGCCTTGTAATCGCCGGAACCGACAGCGAGGGCGACGTCCTCAGGGGTGAGGGTGGAGAGAATGGAAATCGCCGCCTTCGGACCGATGCCCGACACGGAAATCAGCATTCTGAAGCAGCTCAGCTCGGTCTTCTGGGAGAAGCCGTAAAGCGTGATGGCGTTTTCCGTGACGCTCATGAAGGTGTAAAGGGTGACGGTGGATCCCTGCGCGGGCAGCCGCGTGAGGGTTGACATGGACGTGAAGCACCGGAAGCCCACGCCGCCGCATTCGATCACCACAAAATTGGATTCAGCGGCAATGTATTTGCCGGTCAGACTGTATAGCATTCTTTTTAATCCTCAGTTCTTCTGGTAGTAATAAGTCTTTTGGGGCATGGGTTTTCTGACGGTGCTGTTCTGCCCGTGGCAGATAGCGATGGCGAGCGCGTCGGCCGTGTCATCCGGTCTGGGAATTTCCTTCAGGCAGAGCAGACGGCGGGTCATTTCCTGCATCTGGGGCTTTAATGCCTGTCCGTAGCCTGTGACAGCCTGCTTGACCTGAAGGGGTGTGTATTCAAAAATCGGAACGCCCTTGAGCTGTGCCGCAAGCAGAATGACGCCGCGCGCTTCGGCCACACCGATGACGGTTTTGGCGTTGTTGGTGTAAAAGAGCTTTTCAATGGCAATGGCCTCCGGCTTCCGCTTGTCGATTATTTCAATGGTGCGTCTGAAGATGGTTTCAAGCCGCCTTTCAAAGGGGCAGGACGCCTTGGTGGTAATGGAACCGTACTCCACCGGAATGAATCTCGGCGGCTCGTATTTCACAACGCCGAAGCCGACCAGCGCGTATCCCGGATCAATTCCCATAATAATCATCATAATGCCCTCCCTGCAATCAGAATCATTATTCATACCATTATAACACATCGTCAGGGAGAAATTCAATATGTTTTTATCAAATAATGCGGTTATTTTAGCGGCGATACGCGTGGCAGACGGAAAGCAGACAATTGACGGGCGCGCAACAATCCGCGTGGAGTGACCGCTTTGGCTGTTGCGCGCCCGTCCGGGCTGAAATGAGTCCGTGCGCCCGTCAGTTCTGGCGGCGGGCCGCTTCTCCGGCAATATCCTGCACCGCCTGCAGAAAGCCGTCAATTTCCGCGGCCGACGTAAAGACGGACGGGCAGATGCGTATGGTGCCGCCCGACTGCGTTCCCATCGCGCGGTGCGCTTCTCCGGCACAGTGAAGCCCCGCGCGCACGGCAATGTCACGTTCGCCGAGCCGCGCGGCCGCTTCATCGGAGGGAATGCCGTCGATATTGAAGGAAAGCAGCGGCACATGGAATTCCGGCTGCGGGCGGGAGGTGTAGAGTCTGCACCCCGGCATGGCGGCGATTGCGTCGTAAGCGCGTGCAATCAGGCTCATTTCGTGTTCTTCCAGCCGCTGACGCCCCACAGTGCCGATGAAATCCAGCCCCACGCCGAGAGCGGCGATGGCGGGGACGTTCAATGTGCCGCTTTCAAATCGGTCGGGGAGGAAGCCGGGCTGTTCGTTCACCCCGGAAAGACTGCCCGTGCCGCCTTCGATGACCGTTTCCGGCAGGCGGTCGCAGTTGATGATGAGCATTCCAAGACCCATCATACCGTAAAGCCCCTTGTGCGCCGGCATACAGAGAAAGTCCGCCTTCAGGCGGCCGAGATCGAGCGGCGCCGTTCCCGCGCTCTGGGCGCAGTCGATGCCGAAGAGAATCCCGTTGCGGCAGGCGAGCTGTCCGATTTCTTCGACCGGCAGCTTAATGCCGAAGACATTCGACGCGTGGGTGCAGAAAATCAGCTTCGTATTCACCCTCATGCACCTGCGGAACTCCGCGACAGTCGCCTGCGGATCGCCTTCATGGACGCGGGCGACGCTGAACTGCACCCCGCGCCGCGCAAGCCGCGTGACCGGGCGGGTGACGGCGTTGTGCTCCATATCGGAGATAATCACATGATCGCCCGGGGATAACACGCCTTTGAGGACATAATTGATGGAATGCGTGCAGGAGGGCGTGAATATCACGTTTTCCGGCGCCTTTGCCCCGAAGAATTCCGCGGCGCGGCGGCGGCAGTTGTAGACGATTTCGGACGAAAGCTCCGCCATGCGGTAGCTGCCGCGTCCGGGATTGGCGCCGCGTGAGGAAAGCACCTCCGCGATGGCTGCCGCGGTGCCTCTGGGCTTCGGCCATGTGGTCGCGGCATTGTCAAGATAAATCATTTCCATTCACCCCAATTTTTCAGATGACGCGGTTCCGCGCCGTTCTCACGGCAGCACCATGATGCCGGACGAACGGAGAATTCTTTCCGCGGGCCAGAGGGCGTCGCCGTCCACGTCGATGGAATAGATGCAGCCGTATTTTCCGCCCGGATCGGAGATTTTCCGCAATGAGCAGGAAATGCCGTTTTGCCTGAGAAGCTCGCACCCGCGCATGGCAAGGGTGTAGGAGCCAACTTTGACAGAGGAATGCTGTCCTTTCATGATCATTCACCATCCTTGATTTTTATGAGAAATACAAAAAGCCGGCTGGCTATTATGCTCTTTAACATAATATGCCATGACCGGCTTGCTGTTATATGGAATATGGAATTTTGCAAAAATCACATGAGCAGCGCGACCGCGTGCGCCGCCATTCCTTCACCGCTGCCGGTGAAGCCGAGTTTCTCCTCGGTAGTCGCCTTCACGCTGATCCGCGACACATCCACCCCGCACGCGCGGGCGATGTTCTCCCGCATTGCCAGAATGTGGGGGGCGAGCTTGGGTGCCTGCGCGAGAACGGTGGCGTCGATGTTGCCGATTTCATACCCGTGTTCCCGCACGACACGGCATACCTCCGCGAGAAGCGCCATGCTGTCCGCACCGAGGAATCTGTCGTCGCTGTCGGGAAATAAATGCCCGATATCGCCGAGGGCGGCGGCCCCCAGAAGCGCGTCGGAAATGGCGTGGGCAAGCACATCCGCGTCGGAATGCCCCAGCAGCCCTTTTTCATATGGAATATCCACCCCGCCGAGAATGAGCTTTCTGCCTTCGGTGAGCCTGTGAACGTCGTAACCGTGTCCGATTCTCATAGCCGCATTATCCTTTCCGTAACGGAGATCAGTCCTCCGGCTCGAAGCCGATGCCATCGACATAATCCCTGACCATATGGCGGTATCTGTGATAGATCGCTTCGCCGACCTGAATAAGATCCTCGCTCTCCTCATCGCCGCAGAGCATGGCGAACGCCTGCGCGACGCGGAGCTTGGGGTCTCCCTCGCGGCGGTAGGCGAGATAATAGAAGGTCAGGGAGCCGGTTGCGCTCATATCGTCGTAGAGCTTGGGGTCTTCCTTCTTGAGGGTGTCGTAGAACACATTGAGGGCGGTGCCTTCCAGTGCCTTGCCGGGAATATACTGCTCCATGCCGATAATAATGGAGAACACCATGAGCATACTCCTGTGAAGCAGCATGGGGTCGTAATCCTCAGGGAGCGCGAAGACGCCGGAATTGAGATCCGGCATACTGCGGTCTATTTCCATTACCAGCGAAGCGCCGAGCTGCATAGCGCGGCGGATATTGCGGCTGCCCTTCTGCTCATTGATAAGCCTGACATATTCGCTGTCCTCTGGCGTCCGGTCGGCGTCACTGTCACCGCTGAATATTTTTACGTCTCTGTCGTCATTGTATTCGTTCGTCAAATCAATCGCCTCCATGGAAATCATTTATTGAAGCTTTGCGCTGAGTTCGTCCAAGCGTCTGAGCATTTCATCCGTAGTGGTAAACGCGCCGAGGGGATTGCGTCGGTTTTCCTCCACGAAATAACCGTGGAAATCGGTGCCGCCGGTGAGAAGAAGCTTGTGCTCGGCGGCCGCCTGGCGAATTACCTTCATATGTTCGGGCGTATTCCGGGGATGATGCAGTTCGATGCCGTGAATGCCCGCCCTGATGAGGTCGTCAAGCGTGTCGATGCTGCCGTAGACCGAAGGATGCGCCATGATAATGACGCCGCCCGACTGCCTGAGATACTCCATCGCCTCAAGGGAATCCACCTGCTCGACAGGGACGGCGCAGGTGCCGTTGCGACGGTTGAAGAGCTTGTGATAAAGCTCGCCGTACATCTCCGAGGCGTAGCCCGCCTTCATGAGGGCAAGAAGAATGTGCTGCTTGCCGACGTATCCGGATTCGCTCACGCCGTCCATGACCATTTCCTCGGTAATGGGGTAGAGCTTCATCGCCTTCTCCAGACTGGCAAAGGCGGCTTCGGCGCGGTTTCTGGTGATCCGCCTGAGAAGCTCCGACACCGCGTCGGTATGTTTGATGTTGTAGCAAAGAATATGCACCTTGTGACCGCGTTTCTTATCGAAGGTGGACACCTCAACGCCGTTGATGACCCGCAATCCGAATTTCCTGCCCAGCCCCTCCGCGTCGTAGGCACCGGCGTAATAATCATGGTCGGTAATGGCAAGTGCTGAAAGCCCCAGCCGCTTGGCCATACGAATGACGAATTCCGGAGAGTCGGAGCCGTCGGAACGGTTGGTGTGACAATGTAAGTCCGCTCCCAATCTAATCACTTCCCGTGAAATCAATCAGTCAGTACGCCGACGGAATAAAAATCCGTTGGCTTCTATCATTATACACTATCATAGAATTGAATACAAGATGATTTTATTAAAAATTATCAAAAATCGGAAGAATTATATTGAAAAGCGATTACTGCTTGTCCTCCGGCTGTGACAAAACGCGTTTTTTGGGAAGCGTGAACCGGAAGACCACGCCGTCATCCGTATTTTCCGCGCAATAGCTGCCGCCGTGGAGGTTGACAATGGAGCTGACGATTTTCAGACCCAGTCCGGAGCCGCCGTATTTGCGGGTGCGGGCCTTGTCCACCTTGTAGAAGCTCTCCCAGATGCGGTCGATGCTGTCGTCCGGGATATGGCTGCCGGAATTGAAGACCGTGCAGGTGACATCTTCGCCGCCGCCGGAAACGTCCAGCCGGATAACGCCGCCCTTGGGCGTGTGGTGGAGCGCGTTGGAGAGAAGGTTGTTGATGACCTCCTCGATTCTGCCGTAATCGGCGGAAAGTGTGCAGTCTCCGGAGGAATGGAACTGCGCGGTGATGTCTTCCTCGGCGAAGATATAGGACAGGGTTTTCAGGCGCGCTTCGGCAAGTCCGGAGAGATCGAATTCGGAAATATCCATGATGGCGCCGGATTCCAGTTCGGCGAGGTCGAGAAGCCGCGCGGCAAGGCTGTTGAGCTTGACCGCCTCGTCATTGATGACGCTGCAATAATAATCCTTCTCATCGCTGTTGATGTTGAGCTGAAGCCCTTCGGCATAGCCCATGATGATGGCGAGAGGGGTCTTGAATTCATGGGACACATTGGAGAGAAGCTCGCGGCGCATCTGGTCGATTTTTTCCTTCTCGCGGATATCCTCCATGAGCTGGGCGTTGGCGACGCGGAGCTGTCCGATATTGCTTTCCAGCTCGGAAGCGAGGTGATTGATATTCTGCGCCAGCTCGCCGAGTTCGTCATGGGAAGAAATGTCCAGCTTGACGCTGAAATCCATCTTAGCCATACTGCTGGCGGCTTCGTTGATCTTGAGGATGGGCTGCACAAAACGCGAGCAGAGCATGATGGAAATCAGACCGCTGATAATCATTCCGAAAATGCCCAGGACGATAGCGTAATCGTCGAATGCCGCCACAGCGTCATCGATGGCGGTCAGCGATGTATTGATGAGAACGTGATAATAGGGAGATTCGCCGTCTTGACCCGAGGGGACAATGGCGTAAAGGCTGAGAAATTCGGAGTCGGTGTCAGGATTCAGGCGGTGGCTGATGGAAGGGGAATCCAGTGTGCCGTCGCCCTTGATTTTGGTAATCTGGTAAATGCTGTTGAAAAGCTGCCGCGCGCCTTCGTATCTTTTGAAGGGGTCGATATGAACCGGCGGCTCGCTGTCATAGTAGAAATAATTGAGATTTTCGTCGAGGATGATAATATGGAGATTGCCTGTTTCCTCCAGCGACCGGAGCTTCATGATGTTTTTTTCGCCTGTATATCCCGAATCATTCGTTTCGGAGAAATCCAGCCGGGCGATCTGCTGCAATGTAGATTTGAGCTTCTGCTCCTTCATGTAATTGTAATAGGGCTTGAGAAGCACCGCGTTGGTGAAAAAGATGATGGCGAGAAACAGCAGAATGACGCTGAATGACACGAGAAAAAGGCGTACCCGTATCGGAAGATTCCTGGTACGCCTTTTAAGACCCTTGAATTTTATGCGCAAAGAAATGATCCGGCGCATTATTTCACCTCAAGTCTGTAACCGACGCCGCGCACTGTCACGATCAGATTGCCGGATTCGCCCAGCTTGGAACGGAGCTGCTTGACGTGGGTGTCAACGGTGCGCAGGTCGCCGAAATAATCGTAATTCCATACGCCGTTGAGAATCTTTTCGCGTGAAAGGGCAACGCCTTTGTTTTCCAGAAAGAAGAGAAGGAGGTTGTACTCCTTCGGAGTAAGCTCCAGCGGATGGTCGCCGACATAGGCTACATGGGCGACCTCATCGACAACGATGTCGCCGCAGCATCTGCGGCAGTCACCGAGCTTGCCGCCGCGCTTGAGAAGGGCTTCCACCCTTGCCACAAGCAGGCTGGGGGAGAAGGGCTTGGTGATGTAATCGTCCGCGCCCAGGCGGAATCCGCCGAGCTGGTCATTCTCGGTGCTCTTGGCGGTGAGAAGGATGACCGGGATATTGCTGCTCCGACGGATCTCCGAAAGAACGGTCCAGCCGTCGAGCACAGGCATCATGACGTCGAGGATCACAAGATCGGGGACGGGATCCTCTCTGGCCAGCCTGAGAGCTTCTCCGCCGTCAGCGGCCTCAATTATTTCATAGCCCGCGCGTGAAAGAAAATCGCCGACCAGCTTTCTGATCCTGTCCTCGTCGTCCGCGACAAGAATCCTCAGCGCGCCGCAATTATTCGTATTGCTCATAAGATAACACCTCAGATGTATGTATAACCGCTATGCAACAGCTTGCGAAAAAGGACGTGACGGAAGCGGCTTGAAACGAGCCTGCTTCAGATTTGCGCTATCATCTCATATAAATTATACATCAAGTTAATGTGTTAAATTTATTGTTATTATGAGTTTTTGTTAATATTATTGTGATGAATTTGTGATAAGACCCACTGAAGCGGCAAACAGGGCGGCCGCAGAGCGGATTTCATTCTCCTTGTCAGCCACACAGCCGCCGCGGTCGGTGTTATTGACAATGACGCTGCACGTTAGTTCACAATTGGTGACGGTGAAGATTTTCCGGAGCTGCGAAGCGACGATACTGCCGTCTTCGTCGTGTGAGCCTGCGGAAAGAAGCAGGGCGGCGGGGCGGAATCGGGCGATGGGAGGGCGTTGGCCCAGGAAGAAGCGCGCGCTGTAGTACCGCTGCATTCTGTCGATGACCGCCTTCATAGGGGCGGGGAAGGACATATTGTAGACCGGGGAGGCGAAGACAATGCCGTCCGCCCGTTCAAAGTCGGCAAAGAACCCGTCCATATCGTCGATGGCGCAGCCCTCGTGTTCCCGGCAGAACCGGCAGTCGGAGCAGGGAGCGAAACGGCATTCATAGGCGTCGTAATGAATGAATGCCGCCTGCCATCCGGCGGTGAAGCGGCGGAGGAGCCGGGCGGAGCAGCCGTCCTTGCGGGGACCGCCGCTGATGGTCAGGATCAGCGGCGTCATGAATGATGCTCGCAGTAAGCGCAGACCTTGCCCTTGGGTGTTTCCAGAGAAAGGCGGGGCAGGTAAGGCTCAACCTTTGTAATGCATTTGGGATTGGCGCAGATGAAATCCGGGTCAGCGGCAGGCTTTTCGGGGACGCAATGCCCATGCTCGGAGGTCAGGCGGATAATGAGGGCCATTCTGCCGTACATTCCGTAGAGCGTCTGCCGGAAGTAATACGCTCTGGGATCATCGTCCACCTCATAGGCGATTTCATCCACGCGGGGAAGCGGGTGAAGCACGCAGAGATCGGGTTTACCGAGACGCATTTTCTTGCTGTCGAGTACATAGACGCCCTTCTGCGCCTCATATTCGTCCGGGTCGGTGAAGCGTTCGCGCTGGATGCGGGTCATGTAAAGCACGTCGAGGTAGGGCATGGCTTCTTCGATGGTGCGTACTTCGGAATACTGACAGCCGCAGCCGGTGAGATATTCCTTGATGTAAGCCGGCATAGCGAGCGTTTCAGAAGAGATGAACACGAAGGAATTGCCGCCGTAGCGCGCCATGCATTTGCAGAGGGAATGCACTGTCCTGCCGTTGGCGAGGTCGCCGCACATACCGATGACCAATCGGTCGGTTCTTCCGGCGACATTGCGGAGGGTGACGACGTCGGTGAGGGTCTGGGTGGGGTGAAGGTGTCCGCCGTCGCCCGCGTTGATCACAGGGACGCCCGAATAGAGTGATGCCGCCATCGCCGCGCCCTCCACGGGGTGACGGATGGTGAGAATGTCGGTGTAACCGCTCAATACGATGACGGTGTCCTTGAGGCTTTCGCCCTTGGCGACGGAGGTCGCACCGGGATTGTCGAAGCCGATGATCTTGCCGCCCAGACGGAGCATAGCCGACTGAAAGGACATCTGGGTGCGGGTGGACGGCTCATAGAAGAGCGTCGCCATCAGCTTGTCCCTGCAGGCGGAGCTGTAGTGGGAGGGGTGCCGGCTGATGCGGCACGCCATATCGGTTATATCGTCCAGCTCTTCCAGAGAGAGCTGATTAAGGTCTATGAGATTTCTTGCCAGCATTGTTGGCAGCAGCTCCTTTGATTGTTTTGTGGCACGTCAGCGATGCTGACAGGGGAAGCAGAACACTCCACTTTGAATTATACCATACGCGGAGGATAAAGGCAATACATTTTTGCGGGAGAATAATGACGATTGCTGACCGGAATTGGCAAAAAATCTGTTGCAAATTCAATAAAAATATGCGACAATAATCTTACGATGAAAAACCAACCGATTCTGCCTTTATCAGGTTACAGTATCAGACGGGGAGTGATCAGGAATGTCCGTATCAGCCATCGACGGGCGGGCTGCCGATGCATTGATATTGAGAATAGCGCAGAGGGATATGTCGGCGCTGGAATCGCTTTACAACGCGATGTACCGCGAGATTTACGGCTATCTTTTTTCCATGCTGGGCGGCGACCGCAGCGGCGCGGAGGATCTGGCGCAGGATACCTTTGTACGGGTGTGGAAGTACGCGCCGAAGTTTTCCCCGATGGGGCAGGGGCGGGCGTGGGTCTACCGCATTGCGGGGAGGCTCGCGCTCAATGCGTTGGGAAATCGTTCTCCCTGTACGGAGGAACTGACTGACAGCATTCCCGACAGCTCCGACGTGGAGGAACGCGCGCTGGACGCGCAGGCGGCGGCGCAGGCACTGGCCGCGCTCACACCCGATGAACGCGAGATCGTAACCCTTCACGCGGTTGCGGGGCTGTCGCTCCGGGAGATCGCGGAGATGACCGGACGACCGCTCGGCACCATCAAATGGAAACACGCCGAGGCCATCAAAAAGCTTCGTTCGCTGCTCGGTGAAGGATTTGGAAGGGAGGGGACAGAATGAAGGACAATGACTCGCTTTACGACATTGAGAAGAAAATAGGCGCGGCCGTCGCGGAGGAATGCGCGTCCGCACCCCTGCCGCCTTTTTCCGTGGTTCTTTCCCGGCTGTCCGCTTCCGGACGGGAGGACGGCGAGGGAGAATGGACTGAACCGTCCGTCGAGGAGAAGGCGGACGCCGCCCGGCGAAGGAGAATCCGCCCGTCCCGCGTAGTCGTCGGACTGTCGGCGGCGGCGGTGGTGGTATTCCTTACGGGAGGACTGCTGCTGAACGTGATGCTGAACCGCAAGGAATCCGCGCAGGCTGACAGCGCGGTGGAATACAGCGAGAATCCTGAAACAGACGGGGAAATGGGCGAAATCGGACGTTGCAGCAGCGGCGTTTCGGATTCGGATCTCAGGGAGGATTCCGATGAATGCTCGTCCGGGCAGCCGGAAAGGGACGGTGAATGAGTTTGAAATACCTGATTGCGTCGGACATTCACGGGTCGGCATATTACTGCGGGCTGCTGCTGCGGGCGTTTGAGGAAACGCGCGCCGACCGGCTTCTGCTGCTGGGCGATCTTCTCTACCACGGCCCCCGGAACGACCTGCCGCGGGAGTATGACCCGAAGCGGGTCATCGGAATGCTGAGTGACGCGGCCGACCGTATTTTCTGTGTGCGGGGCAACTGCGATACCGAAGTGGATCAGATGGTGCTTCCTTTTCCGATCATGGCGGATTACGCCGTTTTCACCTGCGGTAGCCGGTTGATGTACGCCACCCACGGGCACATTTTCCATCCGGACAATCCGCCGCCCCTTCAGCCGGAGGACATTCTGCTTTTCGGGCATACGCACGTCCCTGAAGTACGCGCGGGCAGCCGGTGTGTCTGTGTGAATCCCGGTTCCGTGTCGATTCCCAAGGAAGGCAGCCGTCCAAGCTGTATCCTTCTGGAGAACGGAATTTTCCGCTGGAGGGATATCGTAACGGGTGAATTCTATCGGCAGTACGTTCCGGGAACGCCAGGAAAGGAATAGTTTCAGACCTCCGATAATAGATATAGTTCTGAAATACTATGTCTGTTATCGGAGGTATATTTTTATGAAGGGGATTGTACACATACGCGCCAGACACTGGTTCCTGCTGTTCACAGCGGCCGCGCTGAGCATGGCGCTTGCCTTGACGGGAGCCGTCGCCACGGCGTCCGCGTCTTCGGATTCGGTGGAATATGACGGCGGCAGGGTGATCCTGATTGATCCGGGACACGGGGATTTTGACGGAGGGGCGGTGGGCGTCAACGGAACGGTCGAGAAGGACATCAATCTGGCGATCTCCCTCAAGCTGCGGGATATGCTGACCGACGCGGGTTTTACGGTGGTGATGACCCGCGATTCCGACCGCGCGCTCAACGACAGCGGGGATACCACCATCCGCCGCAAGAAAATCAGCGATATGCGCAACCGCCTGAATCTGACAAAGCTCTATCCCGGCTCGGTGCTGATCAGCATTCACCAGAACAAGCTGGCGGGGGACAGCCGTGTCCGTGGCGCACAGGTATTCTATTCCCCGAACGAACCGTCGTCGAAGGTGCTGGCGGACTTCATCCAGAACGAATTCAACGCGTACATTCAGCCGCAGAAGCCGCGTCAGATCTTCGCCACCGGCAAGAATCTCTATCTTTTCCGCCACGCGCAGAATACGGCGGTGCTGTGCGAATGCGGCTTCCTGTCCAACGCGGCGGAGGAAGCGCAGCTCTGCACAGACGAATACCAATACAGGCTTGCCTCCTGCATCTTTCGTGGGCTTCTGCTGATGAATGCCGGGGAAGGGCATTCCGATCCCCAAAATCCAAAAAATTAACAGCATTATCATATTTTTCCCGGTTATTTATGATATAATAAAACAAATATCAGGCTGTATTTGTCATAAAGAAGGGGCGTTTCTTTCATGCTTACCGGCAGAGAATGGACATATCAGGATTTTGCCGCCCGCCGTCTGCAGGTCATGCTTACCTCCTGCGGCGTTGCGTCGGACCGGACGGAGAAAAAGGAGCTGGTAGTGGAAACCGGATTCGGGGTACGCAGGCTCAGCATTTCCGAAAGCCTGCTGTGGTACGTTCTGCTGTTTGACGCGCTGGAATATGACGAATGCTTCTGTCGTTACCGGCGGTCGGCGGAGCATCTGGGCATCACGGCCGATCCGCCTGACCGGGTGCTGATGAAGCTGATGAAGGACGGATTTGTCTGCGCAGGAGCCGAACCCGAGCGTCCCGACGCGCTTTTCAGTATGTTCTGTTCGGGATTCATTACCCGCGCGGTTGAGCAGCACGACGCGATCCGGCCGGAGAAGCGCTGCACGTACTATTACGACCGCTTTCTGCACTGGGAAGGCGCGGAGCATTCCGACTGCCGTCAGGAACCGCTGACCGGGGACGAAAAGACCATTCTGGAAATGCTGGCAGCCGAGAACTGGACCGCGGCGGAGCTTGCCCGGAATTTTGAGAAGGGCTACGATGCTTCGATGCCGCGCTACAGGGTACCCCGCGAGAGATATGCCATTCTCTCGATGGATCCTGACGCGGATCTGGTGCGGATGAATTATGAGCGGCATCCCTCGGCGCGGCAGATAGCGGCTATTCTGCTGAATCTTCTCAGAAGCCGCAAAATCCTGCTCTATTGAGAATGACAAAGGAATGAGAAACATGAAAGCTGATTTTTTGTTTGTTTCAGACGATAATTATGTCAGGAATCTGGGAATCTGCACCTACTCCGTCATGCACAATATGTGCGGCGAAGTGGACAAGGTCAGGCTATTTGTCATGGATTGCGGCATTACGGAGGAAAGCAAGCGGCAATTGACGCGGCAGGCGGAGCAATTCGGCAACGCGGAGATGATATTCTATGACATCGACAAGAAGCTGGACGCCGTCATGCCCAAGGTCAAAACCCGCTGGCGCAGGGCGATTTACGGCAGGCTGTTTCTCAATGAGCTGCCCGCGCTCTATGAGGATCTGGACAGGCTGGTCTACCTGGACTGCGATCTGCTGATGGACAGGCCTGTGACGGAGCTTTTCACGATGGATCTGCACGGAAAGTGTCTGGCCGCGGTTACGGACGCCGACAATGCCCCGCGAAAGGAAGCTCTCGGCATTGCGCCGGAATGCGACTACATCAATTCCGGCGTTCTGGTGATCGATACCGCCCGCTGGAATGCGCTGGATGCTTCCCGCAGGATCGTCGAATATATCAACAGCTTTCCGGAGGCGTTGCTCTATCCCGATCAGGACGCGATCAATTACGTGCTGGGTCACGAAATCGTCATTCTGCCGCCGGAGTACAATATGATGTGGATGCTCTGCGAAAGGGACATTCCCAAGATGCTTCGCCGCATTCCGGATTTCTATTACTCGGCGGAGCAGCTTCGCTACGCGCTACATCACCCCCGTATCGTGCATTTTGCGGGGCATGATATGTGGACGTTCGACGGCATTACGCCGGTTGCCGCGGGCGTATTCAAAAAGTACCGCGCGCTGTGCGGCTGGAAGGACTGCCGGCGCAGGTTCCGTTCGGTAGGCGAATTCTTCCGGTTCTGCGTTTTTTGGTGCGCGAGGACGCTGCACGGCGATTACAGAAAGGCAAGGCG
>CADCON010000008.1 GCA_902803035.1 uncultured Ruminococcus sp. | reverse complement strand
TACTTCTGCCTGCTTCGAGCAGCTTGCCATAGCGCCGATCAACATTGCGGCTGCGAGTGAAAGTGCGAGAATTCTTTTTTTCATTTGGATAAACCCTCCATTAAAAATTTTTTGAACGCCTCACGGCAATTCGCACAAATGTTTTGGCATGGATGAGCTATTTTTTGCCTCATTCAAAACCATAAATATAATACCTCACATTGTATGATTTGTCAATAGATTTTTCAAAATTTTTTTTACAAATTTCAGTTTTTTTTCATATATCATACGTAATTTAGTAACAAACGGGTTCTATGGGTGATTTATTAATGAATCAGAAACAAACAGCAAGCCGATATCACTAAGTTTTATCAACTTAAATACCGGCTTGCTGTTTAATTTTGCTATATAATACCTTTGTTAATATTCACTAACAGGAATCAGACGCCCCAGATTTCAGAGGCATATTCCTTGATGGTTCTGTCGCTGGAGAACTGGCCGGCGTTCGCCATATTGATGAAGCACTTTCTCGCAAACGCCTTTCTGTCGGTATAGTCGGCGTTCACCTTGAGCTTTTCGTCGCAATAGGCTATGAAATCGAGAAGCGTATAATATTCATCGCCGTGCTTGTCGCCCTGGTGATCGAGCAGACGGGAGTAAATCATGCCAAACCAGCCTGTACCGCCATCAGAGAAGGTGCCGTCAATCAGTGTATCGACTACTCTCTTGATTCTCGGATTCTCATCGTAAATCTTTCTGGGATCATAGCTGGGGGCAATCTCCTTGAGATGCTCCACTCTGGCGCCGAAAATGTAGTTATTATCGTCGCCCGCCTCGTGTACAATTTCGATGTTGGCTCCGTCATATGTGCCGAGAGTGACCGCACCGTTGAGCATGAGCTTCATGTTGCCGGTACCGGACGCTTCCTTACCCGCAGTGGAAATCTGCTCGGAAACATCAGCGGCAGGCATGAGCTTCTCAGCGTAGGAAACATTATAGTTTGATACGAAGATAACGGACAGATAGGGGCTGACCTCCGGATCCGCGGCGATCATCCGGCTGATCTCGTTGATGAATTTGATAATACCCTTCGCCATGTAATAGCCCGCGGCTGCCTTGGCGCCGAAAATGAAGGCGGTGGGGGTGAAATTGGTGATACGTCCATCTTTGATGCCGAAATAGATGTCCAGGATCGAGAAGGCATTGAGGAGCTGACGCTTGTATTCGTGCAGTCTTTTTACCTGAATGTCGAAGATGAAATCAGGATTGACAGTGATGCCGTCCATCTTCTGCATATACTCGGCAAGCTCCACCTTTTTCCTGTGTTTGATATCGGCAAATTCGCGCAGGGTTGCCTCGTCATCCGCAAACTGCTCCATTTTCTTGAGTTCAAAGAGATCGGTAATCCAGCCGTCTCCGATTCTGGCGGTGATGAAGGCGGAAAGCTCCGGATTGGAGAGCGCGAGCCAGCGACGCTGGGTAATACCGTTGGTCTTGTTGTTGAAGCGTTCCGGATAGAGCTTATACCACTCGTGAAGGGCGGTATCCTTGAGAATGTCAGAGTGAATCTTTGCCACGCCGTTGATGGAATGGGTCGCATAAATGGCGATACGCGCCATATGAATCCTGTCGTCGCAGATAATTCTGTAAATTCTCTGATCGTCGCCGGTAATGCCCTTGGACGAGAGATCCTCCTGCAGCACCTTGTCCAGAGCGATCACGAAATTATAGACCTCGGGAATCACCGAGCAGAACAGGCCGGTCGGCCACTTCTCCAGGGCTTCGGGAAGAATGGTGTGGTTGGTGTAGGCAAAGGTGTCCCTCGCGTAGCCGATGGCTTCGATCAAATCGACCTTCTCCTCTTCGACCAGAATTCTCAGGAATTCCGGAATAGCGACAACCGGATGGGTATCATTGAGCTGAATCGCGTATTCCTTGGCAAAATGCGAGAAATCGGAGCCGTGACGCGCCTTATACCGACGGATCATATCCTGCAGCGACGCGCTCGAGAAGAAATACTGCTGCTTCAGGCGGAGAATCTTGCCTTCATCGGTTTCGTCATTGGGATACAGGACGGCGGAAATCACTTCAGCATCGTTCTTTTCAGCCACGGAAGCCGGTCTGTTGTTGCGGTTGAACTGGTCAAAATCAAATTCCCTGACCGGCTCCGCCTGCCACAGACGCAGGGTGTTGACCGTCTTTCCGCCATAGCCGATGACAGGCATATCATAAGGAACAGCCTTCACGGTCTGACCGGAGAATCTGACCAGCACGGTGTCCTCATCGCGGCGGATGGACCACGGATCGCCGAATGCCAGCCAGTCGTCGGCGGTTTCCGTCTGGAATCCGTTCTCAATCGACTGTTTGAACATACCGTACTTATAGCGGATGCCATAACCGTCGAGCGGAATATTCTGTGTCGCGGCAGAATCGATGAAGCAGGCTGCCAGACGACCAAGACCGCCGTTGCCCAGCGCGTCATCCTCGATTTCCTCAAATACGTTGATGTCAATGCCCGAAGCGGCAAGCAGTTCCTTCGTATCCTCGAGCAGACCGAGGTTGAAGAGATTGCTGTAAATCATTCTGCCGATCAGGAATTCGGCGGAAAGATATGCCGCTCTCTTGGTGCCGGTGAATTTCTCCGCGCCACGGCGGGCCTGCGCCGCAGCGGCCTTGGAAACCGCGTTGTACAGCTCTTTGACAGTGGCAGTTTCCATTGTCTTGCCGGAATCAAGCTCCAGACATTTTATGATATCGTTCTGAAAAATGGTATTCAAGTTGTTTACCTCCCGTAAAGTTCCACAAGCCGCGAAATCCTCTTCGCCAGTTTATCAGACATCTGAGCCTTTGTCGCTCTCCATTCCCAGTTGCCTCCCAGTTTGGACGGGAAGTTCATTCTGGCGGAATTGTCAAGTCCGAGATAGTCCTGCAACTGATAGATGACAGTGTGAGCGCACGACATGAAGCCGGTTCTGATGATCGCGTCCGGAATTCTGTCGATGGTCTCGCAGTCGAGATACTCCACCGCGTATTTCAGATCCTCGATGCTCTTGTCATCATCACAGAAATAGCCCACGAGCGTTTCATTGTCATGCGTACCGCCGTAAACAACAAAGTTTTCTGTAATGTTGTGGGGCAGCATCTTATTCTCCGCGCCGCCGCCGAATCCGAACTGAAGCACCTTCATGCCCGGATAGCCCGCTTTGTTGAGCAGCGCGACGACCTTATCGTCAGAAATGCCGAGGTCTTCGGCTATGACGAGCGAATCGCCGAGAACGGAATTGATCGCGTTGATGAGCTTGATGCCCGGTCCGGGCACCCATTTACCGGAAGCGGCCGTCGGCGCGCCGGCGGGAATGGAATAATACCGCACCACGCCGATGAAGTGGTCGATGCGGATGACGTCATAGATTTTGGCGGAGGCGCCCATGCGCTGCTTCCACCAGGCAAAGCCGTTTCTTTCCATCTTTTCCCAGTCGTAGAGAGGATTGCCCCAGAGCTGGCCGTCCGCCGAGAAATTATCCGGCGGAACACCCGCGACCTTGACAGGCTTCTTTTCCTCGTCAAGCTGGAAGAGATCGCCGTGCACCCATGTGTCGGCGCTGTCCATCGATACATAGATCGGAATATCACCTATGATCCTGATGCCGTTCTGGTTGGCGTATGCCTTGACACGGTTCCACTGCTCGAAGAACTTGTACTGGAGGAATTTCCAGAAATCAATATCGCTTGCGAGCTTGTCGGTATAAAGCTTGACCGCGCCCGGCTTTCTCAGGCGGATGTCGTTTTCCCAGAGCTGCCACTCATGGTTGTCAAAGTAGAACTTGAGAGCCATGTAGAGGCTGTAATCGTTGAGCCAGAAAACATTCTCCTCGCAGAACTTCTTGTACTCCGGCAGGAACTTATGATTACTTCTGTCGAAAGCCTTGCGGAGTACGATAAATCTCGATTCAAATATCTTTGCGTAATCGACTCTTGTCGCGTCGTAACCCCAGTCATGGCAGGTGATCTCGTCATACTGAAGAAGTCCTTCTTCTACAAGGGTGTCAAGATCTATGAAATACGGGTTGCCGGCAAAAGCCGAAAAAGACTGATAGGGCGAGTCGCCGTAGCTGGTGGGACCAATGGGCAATACCTGCCAGTAACGCTGCTGCGCCTTCTTGAGAAAATCAACAAATTCAAATGCCGCTTTGCCGAGCGTGCCTATGCCGTACGGTGACGGCAGACTGGTGATAGGCAGCAAAATGCCCGATCCGCGCCGGAATGAACATGTTTCCTTCTGAGCCAAAAAAATCACAACCTTCCCAAAGAGTTAAAAATTGCCATATGCATATTACCATAAATCACCGCGACTGTCAATAGATTATTGCCTGTTTAATTCAATTTTTTATTTGAAATTTTTAATTTCTTTTAATTATATCTATTATAAAGCTCAATTTTGGTATATTATGACGAATTCCAACGAATTTACGCGCCCTGACCGCTGCCGCCGGAATGAAAAATTGACAAATACTCATCAAAACAACATAAAATCAATTGACATAACCGGTTAAATCATTTATAATTATAGCAAATCAAACAATTTGCCCGCTGATTGTGGATTGATTTTATCCCTATGTGGACAATGTGAAAGGATGATCTGATTTGACTTTCAGAAACAGACTGCGTTCCGTGCTCGTCATTGCACTCGCCCTGATGATGCTTCTTGTCTCCTGCGGGACGGAAGAACCGCTCGCCCCCGAAAAGAAGCCCTGCGTTCCCGATGAAACCATCGTGGAATTCGACGACAAGTACAGGAATTTCTACGAGATCTTCGTGCGCTCCTTCAAGGATTCCGACGGCGACGGCTACGGCGATATCAATGGAATCATTCAGAAGCTCGATTATCTCAAGCCCGCGTCCGGCGCAGCTTCGAGTTATTCTCTGGGCGTCAACGCCATATGGCTCATGCCGATCTGCCCTTCTCCTTCTTACCACAAGTACGACATTTCGGATTACTGCGCCATTGATCCCATGTACGGCACGATGGAAGACTTTGAAAATCTGCTGGCCAAATGCCATGAGAGAAACATCAAGGTCATTATCGACATGGTGCTCAACCACACGTCCAAAGAGCACGAATGGTTCAAGGCTTTCTGCGAGCTGATCCACTGCCGTGAAAAGGGTACGGAATGTGAATACGATCCTAAGTACGCTGAGTACTACAGTTATATTACTGCCGAGGAAATGGAAAAAGACGGCATTATTACCAAAAAAGACAATTATACCGATTATCGGTATAACGGCAGAAGATTCCAGAAAATACCGGGCAGCAGCAGCTTCTATGAGTGTAATTTCAGCGACGATATGCCTGAACTGAATTACGACAGTCCTTATGTATGGGAAGAAGTCGAGAAAATATGTGATTTCTGGATCAAC
>CADCON010000007.1 GCA_902803035.1 uncultured Ruminococcus sp. | reverse complement strand
CGTCATATCCCTCGGCAAGAAGCCGCTCCACGATCTCCGCGCGGAAATTGTAGATTACAATGTCCCGGTTGACCAGAAACAACACGGTCTTTTTTGGCTTGGTGATACAGACCGTAATGGCGGTGCGGCTGGCGTCACGCTTGCCAAGGCAACTGACCTCTCGTTTTTCTACCCAATTAGCCGACATATTGTCCCCACCTCCTACGTTTAATCTTTTTGTTCATGATCAATATATATTTATCACCAGTGACAGCACGCTGACGATGGCAAAACACTGATTTCGCTTTTACAGGCTATAAAATTTATTATACAACAGTAGTTGAATAAAGTCAACATTATTTTCTCTGACATCCTCCCCGCATTTGGTTGCTTTGTCAAGTCATTCAGGGTATATGTTGACTTAACGTATCCGCGATGAACGCGCGGACGGAGGAAGTATAGAAGATGAGATCGGAACGGCGGCTGATCCGTGTCATGTCCGACGAATGCCAAAAAGCCTTCCCGGCGTCATTGCACTGGAGAAGGCTTCCGTGAATCGAAGGCTTATTGGTCGGAATCATCGCCCTCATACAGGCCCGATATGGTCAGTAATTCCTTATTGGCATTGATCTGTTCATCCGAAACAGAGCGCAGGCTTCTGAAGCAAAGCCGCGCGATCCACGGCTTTCTGACCAGCCCGGAGACAGCCCGGTAAATATGGCAGAGGGGCAGCAGCCACGGAGCCTTGTGAAGAATGGGATATTTGCGGTACAGATTTTCCCTGCTGGTGCCGAATATTTTCCGGACGATGTTTCTTTTGACCCTGCCGGCAGGTTCGTTCCCGGTAATCTGCTGACGATAGATCAACTGTCCGGCGTTTCCGAAGGTGCCGCCCATCAGAATTCTGTCGGTGATCAACGCCGTATTATCATCCAAAGGAGCACCGGCAAACAGGACGTCGCACACGCGCAGGACGACCCGGTGAAATTCGTCGAGTCTGACAGCCGCCAGCCGCCGGTTGATTCTCTCCATGTCAGGCCGCAGCGAACGGTTCAGAACAAAAATGTCCAAAAACATTCTGACGCCCGCGTTGGCGTAGACATAATGCTTATAAAGATGAAAGAATGTATGCAGGTACAGGTTTTCATCATTCAGACGCAGCCGGCAGTCCTGCTCCGGGACAGGATTTTCCAGCAGGGTGTGCAGAAATCCGATTTCGTCCGGATACTGCGTATCCTCCAGCGCGAAATGCACCTCGATATTGTACCAGGGACGCTTCTGAAAGACGGCTGTTTTTTTTTCGGAAGAGTAAGAGATGTTTTCAAAGCCGGCATGATGCATGACCGCCGTGACCACATCCATGTACGGTTCGTCCACATAGAAATCCGAATCGGTCGAGAGCCGTATCATGCCCTCCGGGTAGTACCGCTGGAGCGTCGTACCCTTCAATATATAATGAGGAATGCCTATTTCCGAAAGAGCCGCGGAAATGCGGGATTCCATGATGTTCTGCTTCGTCTGCTGAAAGACCTGATGGCCGGACATTTTTTCCGCCTGTTCCATCAACTCTCCCGTGAAACCGGCTTTTGTCAGGGCGTCATACGCGATGGGAAGGATGCGGTGATAACGTGCCATTTCCATCGCGCCCTTCAAATCAAAAGAGTCCGGAACGTCTGTTTTCGTTCCGGACAAAGCCGCGCCGATGATGGTGCACAATTGTCTGCCCGCAGGCATATTTATCTTTGAAGCGTTATTCTTTCTTTTCAAAAAGCCATTTCACCCTCCCACACAGCCTGCATAAAGAAGCAATGGATGCGCCTGACAGGCATGGAAAGCGCAGAACGCCTTCCGGATTATTCATCGAGAAGACCGTGTTGCCTGAGCGTTTCCAGAAATTCATTGAAATCAGCCCTGAGGGCTTCCTCCGGCGCGTCGTACTTTTCTGTCAGCCTTCCGATGGCTTCCTCGTAGGTAATCTCCGTTTCCAGCAGCTTCCACGCGAAAGCGCCGGTTCTGTTCAGCGTGACGATGGCCTTGGCGTTGTCGGCATTGTCATCGGTCGCCAATGCGATATACTTATCGGCAAATCCGGTCAGCATATATCCTTCTTTAAGCTTCATTGTCGCAATACTCCTTTATCACATGGTAGGACGTCTGCGCCGATTCTTCGCTCATATTGCACCGAGAAGGAAGAAGTCGGCGGCAGCCGCCATTTTATCCAGAAATTCCATCGCCCCGCGCTTGCCGTTCCGGCTGTCCGGCATCGCCGCCTGACGCACCAGAAAGGGCAGGGCTTCATAGCACGAAATACGCCGGCAGTCATTTTCCTGCGCTCTGCACAGAATGAATACCGCGGCAAGCAGGGCGGAGATATTTTCGCCGTCATTCTCCTTGCCCTGCCAAGGAGAGCCGTAAACCATCATTCTGTCATCGACGGCCCGCAGGATGGGCTTGTCGCCGTTGATGACGCGGACACGGTCGCCATAGCGCGCTCGCAGCAGCCGGAGGTGGGTCGTCTTGCCCACGCCCGACGGAGCCGCGAATAAGAACGCCCTTCTGCCCACGCAGACCGCCGCCGAATGAAACAGCACGCCGCCGAAACGCTCCGTCAGTCTGTCGGAAAATTTTCTGCACAGCGCGACCCCCTCGCAGAGTACGCCGGACGTGAGATAATTCCGCTGATCGAGCGTGTCGCTTTCGTTCAGCGTCAGGTCGATGCCCGCGAAGGAATCGGCGCATTGATAGGGCAGAAGCCTTTCCGCCAGTTCCTGTGACCCGAATGAATAGCTGAACCTGATATCCGCTATCTTATAATTCGGCATGGTACCATTCTTCACTGTCCGCAGTTATTTTCCAATCCGGAATGATTATAACGCAGAAATCATTTTCTGTCAATCCTTGTGTGTAAAATGTATTGAAAATATGAGCGAGCCGGAAATAAATGGGGGGCTTCAGCAAAGATCAATCCTCCGGAGCGACAATTCACGGAAGAACGAATATGCCGCCAATAATGACGTCAATTGAACGCGGCGGGAGCCGGAAAGGAAGGGGAGAGAGGGGGAATATCATGCAATTGTGATTCTGATGCTGAGATAGGATTTCCTGATCAGCCGATCACTGACAGGGAGTTGACGATTTTGGAAAATCTCGCCCCGAAGCCCTCCGCGCTTTCGATGGTATAGTGGGCGGCGGCGACGATACATCCGTCGCCCGCGGGGATAATCGTGACCGTCTGG
>CADCON010000006.1 GCA_902803035.1 uncultured Ruminococcus sp. | reverse complement strand
CGGTCAGCGTCCACGTTCCTCCGGTACGGGACAGGGCGGCCAGCGTCCCCGTTCCTCCGGCGCGGAACAGGGCGGTCAGCGTCCCCGTTCCTCCGGCGCGGGACAGGGCGGTCAGCGTCCCCGTTCCTCCGGCGCGGGACAGGGCGGCCAGCGTCCCCGTTCCTCCGGTACGGGACAGGGCGGTCAGCGCCCCCGTTCCTCCGGCGCGGGACAGGGCGGTCAGCGCAGCATTCAGAGCATCCGGAAGGAAACCTCTTCCCGCCGGGTCAGGCAGACGCAGGAAGATGAGGAGAAATTCCCCATCACTTTCTATCTGGGCATTGCGGTCACCGTTCTCGCTGTGGTGATTTTGATTGTATCCATTATTGTCAACAGCGGCAAATCCAAACATAGGCATACCGACGACGACGCGTTTACTTCTGATTCTGACATTACTGACGACATGATTGTCGATGTTTCAGACGACATGGAAATCGTGGACGATGAAGTTTCTTCTCAGATTGCCTACAAGAGCTTTGTCGGCACATGGTACAAAAGCGACGTTGACAAGTCCCAGAAGGCGGTGCTGTCAATCACCAGCCAGTTTGCGGACGGATTTGAATTCAAGCTGGAAATTTGGAATGATTCGGAAAGTGTCGTCATAAGTGATACGGCATTCTATAACGCCAATAAATCGGATGATGAAAAGACCATTGCTGAGTTCTCTCCGAAGAAAAAGACGACGCTCACCTTCCAGCACAGCGGTGACAGCATTGCATTGACCCACACAGGAAAGAATTCCGCCTACGGCATCAAAGACAAGTATCAGATTGACGGCACCTTTACAGAGAACGAGCCTGATTATCCTCCTGATGAGCCGGAAAAGAAGTTCGACTTCAATCTGTATAAATCCGACCTCATTAACAGCACACTCAAGGACAATCTATCGTCTGAGGATTATAAAATGTACCAGAATATGATGGACAACGGCCTGAAATCTCCCATCGAATATGAGCGTACCACCGACGTCAACGGCAATCTCGTCAACGTGGATTCCGAGCTGAATGCGGTCAAATATTACGCCTATCTTCCTGATCTGGCGACGGATATGATCTTCATCTGCAGCGATGACGGAATGTTCTACCTGCTCTTCTACAATAGCGAGGAAGTCATTTATTGCTCCAACGACGTCAATTATTCCGCGGTCATGCCGAAGTCATTCCAGGCGGTCGCCAAAGCAAAGGGCATCAAGCCAACATTCAGATAAATCCCGACCGGAAAGGGTGTAACCTTCCATGAGCACATTCAATCTTTTGATTATTCTCCTACTGATACTGCTATTTGGTATCAGGTTCTTCATGTATTGCGTTGACATCGAAATGCCCAGAATTTCCGGCATCATCACTCTGGTGATCCTTCTCATGCTGTTATCTGAAATCATTCTCGCTTTGTTTGAATTTCCCGCGCTTGTGATAGACGGTATCATTTATATCTGCATGGGCAACAAGGTGATCGCCCTCGGCTGCGGTGTGGTCATTGCCATTGTGGCATTGTTTATCTTTATCATTATCTATCCCAAGTTCAACTGGAATAAACTGCTCTCATTCTCCCCTATCAAGTACGCCATTCTCGGATTTCTGCTGATCGGATCGGTCATTTACACCGAGCTTTTCAACGGCAGCTATTCCTTCAGAAATCTGGACGAGTACAACGACTTCAAGCAGGAATTTTCCGTTTACGACAACCACTTCTGGCCGACCAAATTCATACGGGAAATCGAGGACAACGGCAGGGAAATGCTGACCAAGACCTACGTCTATCCATGGGATGTTTCTCTCAAGGACGGGAAACAATTCGCCTATAAGGTGGAAACTTATTTTGACGAAAGCGACCCGGCCAAGCAACCTATGCTGTATTACCATCCGTTTACTTACTACACCTACGACAGAAAAGAACAACCCAGACCTATCGACGGTTCGGATATGGATAATTCCGGTAAGACTCAGAACGTGACAGATTCTGATCTGCAATAATATCATTTTAATTGAAAGGATTGTTTTTTGTTTTGCAGAAGGTAGATCATTTGACAGATAAATCGATTTTTTCGGGCGAAGCAAAGGAATTAACCCTCAATCAATTGCTTGAAAGCTGCAAGAAGCAGCGCATTAAATCCATTGCGGAAAGATATGGCTTAAAGTTGTCTGACAAGACCACCAAACCGCAGATGATAGAAGCCCTCCTTCCGGTTATCGGGGTACAGTTCAGTCTGAAGTTAAAGCATTATTCACGGGAAGAACTCAGAATCATTATGGATTGCCTGACGGAAAAGACCATCCCGGCTGAAAAAGCGGCGAAAGCAGCGCAATCTGCGCCTTTCTCTGACGGCGTTATCTTTCTGAGCGTAAAGAAGGATTCCTATTTTGCGTCTGTCCCGCATGAGCTTGCCGGCAAGGCAATGATGCGCTGCGTCACCGAATGCGTGGATTCCGGAGAAGAGGAGCTTGCAAAGACCGCCGCCGCCTGCGCTGCGCTGTACGGCAGATTTTCGCCTGAATTGCTCTGTGAAGCGGCCGAAAATGCCTATGGATTGAAAATCACAAACCAACAGGCGGAGCAATTTCTTGCATCGGATCAGTCCGGGCGGTTCTCCTATGACAACGGCACGGCGATTGCAGGCTATGACGGCACTGTCAGAGAGGAAGCGCAGCCGCTTGGGTATTATCTGCCCACCCGCAAGGAAGCTGATTCCTACGCCTCCTTCGGCGCTGATTCTTCGGATTATTACTACCGGCATATAACGCAGTTTTTCTACAACAACACAGGCCTTTCCTATGATGAAACCCGCGCGCTGATACGGAGAATTGCCGCCGGTTGTGCCGCCGACCGTCCGATCACCGGAATGCTGGATGACGTCAGGCAGTCAGGCGCCGTCATGACAACCGAACAATTCAACTTTGTCATCGGCATGATCACCGACCTTTTCAACAGATCCCGCAAATTCAGCCTGAAGGGGCACCTTCCGGACGAAGTCGAGGGCGTCGGGCCTGTCCGGATGCCGGCGATCCAGGCAGTTCCGTCCAAATCCGGACCTTACAGGGCCGAAGAGAAGATCGGCAGAAATGACCCTTGTCCGTGCGGCAGCGGAAAGAAATACAAGAAATGCTGCGGCAAGAAGCTGTAATTACTAAAAAAATTCCCTGTCATTGCTTATCATGACAGGGAATTTTTTATGATTCTGTTGTTCGCCGGAAGAATGGTTATTCGTCATCCGGATTTTCCGGCGCGCCGTCGGATGCTTCCTCCGGGAGTTCGTCCACATCCTCAGACGACATCACGGCGGGTTCTTCCGACATCACAGCGGCTGCCTCCGTATGGGCTGTCGTCATTCCCGATTCACTTGCGGACGACGAATTATTCGTGCTGACGATCGGTTTTGACGCGTTCTTGTAATAGCTTTTATTCATGAAGCTGATGCCGGTGACAATGTCTTCCTTCACCGCGTATTCGATGATCCAACTGCCCGTGGTGTAATTATGCTCCATAATCGAATTGCAGCCGTATTGCACGATATAATCGCAATCCTCGAACAGGAACGTGTGTTCCTTGCCGTGGTAATACTTGTCCAGATAGCTCCCGATGCTGTACACCCTGCCGCCCACAAAGGTATAAATGTTTTCATCAGACAGAATGGCGTTCAGCTTATTCTGATCCTTTATGACATCTGAAGCTTTGTAAAGCGTGGTCGCGCCGCCATTGACACACAGATAATGATCCGTCAGCGCGGCAAGCGTTGATCCGATGGTGACATTCCGGACAGGTTTTATCCCGAAATCCGCAGAAGTCCACACAACGGAAGAAATATTGCAGCCGGCTTCCTTATTGTCTATATACCACTGCCAATCCGACACATTGCTTCCGCTGACACTTCCGCTTTTTTCTCCGTCAATCAGATAAGGATCGCTGCCCGCAGTTACGGGCTTTACATCGAGTACCGCGTAGCCGTATTCTGAAGTGAGCGTGATTCTCACGCAGCCCTTCTCATTGTATTCGTCTGTATTCCAGCCAATGGACGTCGGCGACACCTTCCTGACAAAGTCGGACAGGGTTTCCATCTCCGCGGCAATGGAGGATACGTCATTGTAATTGAAAGGCTTCTGACCGTTGGATACGCTCCTGGATGCTTCGTCATGGTTGCCGGCTTCCGTCGTCGGCATCGTCATGGCCGTTGTCGCCGACTGGGAAGGCATGGTGGTTGTCACCGTCGTATGCTCCTCAGACGGTGCCGTCGTCGTCGCGGTCGTTGATGTCATTTCTTCTTCTCTGACCGTTATCTCTGCTTCCGATGCGGCGGCGGTGGATTTCTTCTTTTTCTTCCTGCGTGAACTGATGGCTTTTTTGCAGGCGTTATATGTTCTATTGAGCTTTTCAGCGTCCTCCCATTCGATTTCGGCGGGTTCATTGACGGTTATTTCTTTGATCTCAGAGGGGACAGGGTTACCCGCTTTTGCTCCGCTGTCAGCCACAAGCGATCTGGAACAGGGCATTATCCTGATCGCCATGGAAATGGCCGACATTGATATCATCATGGCAACAGCCGTGCAAAGTCCTGTCATTACACAAAAACGATGATGTGCGTTCCGCTTCATTTGAATCTGCCTCCATTCCGTCAATTTGCCTGCCGTCACATCCGGCAGTCCGCTCAGTCGTCAGCGCCCTTCATATGATAATAGACGCCTACGACCTTTGAATTGGCGGTAGCATAATCAATATACCACTGGCTCAGTGCGTCATCTGTGTCAACAATAGAATTAAAACCATAACGGATGATATTCTTGCTGTTGTTGACAAATGGATACGCGTCGGGATTATCCTTGTAATTATATTCAATCATGGTGGTGGTCTTATACAGCTTGCCGCCTATGTACGCTTCCTTCGCTTTATTGTACGCCTTCATCTTGGCGCTGTTCTTGAGAACATCCTTGACGTCATAAAGAATGTAGGTTTTTTCAGGCTTCGGCGTCTTATAATACGCGGCGGAAACATCAGGATAATCCGTGCCGATCTTGATGCCCCTCGGAAAAGTGAACTTCATCTTGTTGGAATACCAGACAATTTCCTTGGCACGGCATTCTGTTTTCTTGCACTTGTCATAGATATCCCATTGCGTCACGTCTTCGCCCGCGCCTTCAATCTCCCCGTCAATGGTGTAATCGGGAGCCTGATACGGCACGCCGATAACGGCATAGCTGCCGTCATATGCGATCAGGGTGACTTCCACCTCGGAGGTCGCCTTGATCTTGTCTGTATTCCACTCGTACTTGACCGGACTGACAGCCTTGACAAACTGCGCGAAGGTCTTGACGCCTTTTGTTATTTCCTCAATATCGCTCCGTCCGAAAATACCGGTTTCAACCGTTTCCTCTTCCTCAGACTGGGAGGATTCTTTGGACTGGGCGGATTCAGAAGAAGTTTTTTTGTCATCCTTCTGTTCATCCTCGTCCTCATCCTCGTCATCGACAATCACGATGATATTTCCCTCGGAATCAACGCTGACGGTTTCGACATTGTTGTTATTGCTGCCCTTCTTGCTCTTGCTGTCGCCGTTTCCCGCCACGCCGTTGATGCTGAAAAATAGCAGAATGATAATAAGAACCGCGGCGCAGCCTGAAGCCATGCCTATCACAATGCTCTTGGTTTTCTGATTCATACACTGAACACACCTTTACTGAAATAGTATCGGATGACCGTCTTGCGACCGACGCTTTCCCACATATATATTAAATGAACCGGGCAGCTTCGTCAAGAGAATATGGAGAAAAAGTGGTTACGATTTCGTCATTAACCCCTTTGAAACACCCTATATTTGTAATTATCTGTCATTTGCGGGCGGAAAACGCCCTTCTCTTAAGACTCGAGTAGATGTGGGGTTTACACCCCTCACGGAACCATACGTGCGCTATTAACGCATACGGCTCTTCATTTCATATTTGTACCTGTCTGTAAAACAAACTGACGTAGATTTTCGGTTCGGGCAATATGAAGGTTTTAAGCAATCCATCAAAGAATGTTTGTG
>CADCON010000005.1 GCA_902803035.1 uncultured Ruminococcus sp. | reverse complement strand
GGCCGGGATTGCCTGAGCAAGCGCCGTCCGTGTAGATGGCAACCTTTGATTTTTCCATATCGTTCATTCTCCCGTCATGATGGTTGTTCATTCATTATACCAGCAATGTGGAAAGGACGCAACAGAAATAATGAAAAAATCAGAAAAATTCGGGCAGAAAATCAGCCGCAATGAAGGGCAAAATACTTGCAAATCATTTGTAATTATGCTAAAATGAAATTAATTGTAATTTGTTCGACGGACAATTCATTTTCCCACCGAAAGGATATGATTCTATGAATACAACCGAGCTGAAGCAGGCGATTCTTCAGGCCAAGAAGGACACCGGCACGCTGATTCTCGCCCACACCTATCAGGCACCGGATATCATTGACATCGCCGACATCTCCGGCGACAGCTTCGCCCTCTCCAAGGCGGCTGCCGGTATGCCGGAGGTCAGGCGCGTGCTGCTCTGCGGCGTGCGCTTCATGGCGGACACGGTGAAAATTCTCTCCCCGGAGAAGGAGGTCGTTCTCTCCCACAAGAAGGCCACCTGCCCCATGGCGGAGCAGATCGCGCCGGAGCGCGTGCGGGCATTCCGCGAGGAGCATCCCGACGTGTGCGTCTGCGCCTACATCAACACCTCCACTGAATTGAAGGCGGAATGCGACGTCTGCGTCACCTCCTCCACCGCCGTGAAAATCGTTTCCTCCCTTCCCTCTCAGAAGGTGCTGTTTATCCCCGACCAGAATCTCGGCGGCTACGTCGCGCAATTCGTTCCGGAGAAGGAGATCATTCTCTGGGACGGCTGCTGCCCCACGCATCACAGCGTATCGGTCAAGGACGTGCAGGAGGCAAAGGCCAAGCACCCCGGCGCGAAGATCGCCGTTCACCCCGAATGCCGGCGGGAGGTCGTGGAGCTGTGCGACTTCATCGGCTCCACCTCCGAGATCATCAGCTATTGCAAGCGCGTGAGCGACGATGTGATCATCGCCACCGAGCGCGGCGTGTGCGAAAAGCTGGCGCGGGATTATCCGGAGCGCGGCTTCTTCCAGCTCGCGCCCACCAAGCTCACCTGCCCCAACATGAAGATGACCACCCTCCAGAATGTCTACGACGCGCTTCTCGGCCATTTCGGCGACGTAATCGAGATCGAGGAGTCGCTTCGCCTGAGAGCCAAGCGCAGCATTGACAATATGCTGAAATACGGCGGATAATTCATTCTTCCGTCCGATCGACAATATCTCATTTAAGGAATGACGAATTTCAAATGAAAGACAATTATGATGTAGTAATCGTCGGTTCCGGCGTTTCGGGACTCTACGCCGCGTTGCAATTCAGCGAGGATATTCATGTGCTGGTCATCAGCAAGCGCGAGCTTTCCCTCTCCAACAGCTCCCTCGCGCAGGGCGGCGTCGCGGCGGTCATCGATAAGGATAACGACAATTACAAGCTGCACATCGCCGACACCCTGATCGCCGGCGGGTACAAGAATGACCTTTCCGCGCTGGAGGTGCTTGTCACCGAAGGCCCCTCCGACGTGCTCAAGCTGCGGGAGCTGGGCGTTCAGTTCGACAGCGACAGCCAGGGCAATCTCTCCATGACCCTCGAAGGCGGTCACAGCCGCCACAGGATCGCCCACCACAAGGATTCCACCGGACGCGAAATCGTCCGGCAGCTTCTGGAGCTTGTCGCGGAAAAGCCCAATGTCGAGCTGATGGAAAACACCCTGCTCTGCTCGCTGCAAAAGGACAGCGGCGGCGGCTTCTGGCTGGGTATCCTGACGGCCGACGGCGAGATCCGGCCGGTATTCGCGCCCTATGTCATTCTCGGCACGGGCGGCATCGGAAGGGTCTTCAAATACACCACCAATTCGGCGATTGCCACCGGCGACGGCATCACCATGGCGTACAACATCGGGGCGAAAATCAAGAATCTCTCCTACATTCAGTTCCATCCGACGGGATTTGCCCCCAAGGACGACTCCCACGAGCGTTTCCTGATCTCCGAAGCGGTGCGCGGCGAAGGCGCGGTGCTGCGGAATGTCAACGGAGACCGCTTCGTGGAGAATTACGATTACCGCGGCGAACTGGCTCCCCGCGACGTGGTTTCCCGCATTATCATTCAGGAGGGACAGCGTCTGGGCAGCGACAAATTCTACCTCGACATCACCCACGAGGAACCCGATTTTGTGCGGAGCAGATTCCCGATGATCTATGAAAAATGCCTGGAAGAGGGCATTGACATGACGAAGGACTGGATTCCGATTTATCCCACGCAGCATTACCTCATGGGCGGCATCAATGTGGATACCAAGGCGCGCACCAATGTGCCAGGGCTTTACGCGGTCGGCGAATGCTCCCACACGGGCATTCACGGCAAGAACCGACTTGCCAGCAATTCGCTGCTCGAAGCCCTTGTCTTTTCCAGACGCGCCGCGACCGACATTATTCTGAATATCTGCGTCAACGGCTGCGTCAAGCCCAAGGACACGCCCAAAATGCCCTCCAAGGACGGCAGACCGCTTCGCAAGGGCATTCGCACGACTATCCGCAACATTCTGCAGGAGGCGCACTTCGTCACCCTCCACACCGACAAGGCGGTGGAGAATATGCCTGTCATCGAGTCGCTTCTCAAGGAGGTCTACGCCGACGACCTCGCTATGAGCAAGGATCTGATCGAAGCCAGAAGCGCGGTGACGGTGGCGTATATCGTTCTGAATGAGGACATCGAAAACGCCAAAAGCAACAATTGACGGGAGAGATTTTTAAAGATGGTATTGGATTTTTATCTGGACGAATTAATTAAGAACGCCCTCATGGAGGACATCAATTATATCGACACAACCGCTGACCTTGTGATTCCGGAGCAGCAGCGCGGCAGCGCGTATTTCATCGCCAAGGCATCCGGCGTGCTCTGCGGCATCGACGCGGCTATGCGGGTATTCCGCCTGCTGGACGACAGCTTCGCCTGTACGGTTCACTTCCACGACGGCGACAGGCTCAGCAAGGGCGACGTGATCTGCGAATTTTCCGGCAATATGCGCTGCCTGCTCAAGGGCGAACGCACCGCGCTCAACCTGATTCAGCATATGTCCGGCATCGCCACCGAAACCGCGCGCTGCGTGGAGCTTGTCAAGGGTACCCAAGCCGCCATCACCGACACGCGCAAAACCCTTCCCGGACTGCGCGCGCTCCAGAAGTACGCGGTCACGGTCGGCGGCGGCAAGAATCACCGCTACAACCTCAGCGACGGCGCGATGCTCAAGGACAACCACATCGACGCCTGCGGCGGAATCGCCGGAGCGGTCGCCACGCTGCGCGCCCGATTGGGGCATATGGTCAAGATCGAGGTCGAAACCCGCAACCTCGACGAGGTGAAGCAGGCGCTCGCAGCCGGCGCGGACATCATCATGCTCGACAATATGGACTGCCCGACCATGAAGGAGGCGGTCGCCATCGTCGGCGGCAAGGCGCTGCTGGAGGCCTCCGGCGGAATTACGCACGACACCCTGCGCGAGGTGGCGGAAACCGGTGTGGACATCATTTCCATCGGCGCACTGACCCATTCGGTGCAGGCGTTCGACATTTCCATGAGAATTTCATAATGCGGTGTGGAGCGTGGAATTTGTGAATGATTCAATATCCGTGCCTAAAAGGCAGCAGGCGGCGATCATCGGGGAGCGGATCAGGCAGATACGCAAGTCCGCGGGGTTTTCTCTTCAGGATATCGCCGACCGGCTCAACCGGGAATTCAACGCCTGCGTCAACAAGGGCATGATTTCTAAATACGAAAACGGAATTCACGAGCCGTCCGCCGGAACCATCTATTGTCTTGCCCGGATTTTCGGTGTTTCCGCCGAATACCTTGCCGGACGCTCCGATGAGAGCCAGCCTTCCTCCCTTGGAGGAAACGACGCCGCCGGTCATATTCTGAAGATTTACACCCGGTACAATCCGGCTGACGGCGGGGATCTGGAAACCGATACTACCGAGCTGATTCCTTCCCAATGGCTGATCGGTGGTCATGAATTCTTCGGGCTGCGTATCACTGGCTGCGAATATGCGCCGAGGTATTACGACGGCGATCTTATTATCTTTGAACGCTGCGGAAAGACGCAGCAGGACAGGGTGGAGCTTGTCAGCATTGGCGGTGACGACGCCTTTCTCTGCCATGTCGTGAGAAAGCGCACGGGGAAATCCTTCCTTCCGCTTGACCGCAGGCTGGAGGAGCTGTATTTTTCCACTGAACAGCTGGAGCAGTCGGACATACAGATTCTCGGGGCGGCCGTTCAGGTGCGCCGCATGGAATGAAAATAACACCTTTGGTTAACGCTTCATGCGTCTTTCCAAAGGTGTTTTTATGTCATGCTGAGTGAGCCTCAATCCATCGCGTTTCTGATGGCGGAAAGAAGCTCGTCATATGTTTCATAGGCGGGAATATCGGGGTTATCCGCCTTGATCTTGTCGGTGGTGCGGAAAAGGAATCCCGCTTTGCTCGCCTTGATCATTCCCATATCATTATAGCTGTCTCCGCTGGCGATCGTGTCATAGCCGATAGATTGCAGAGCGCGGACGGTGGAATATTTGGAATTTTCCACGCGCATTCTGAAGCCGGTGACCTCGCCGGCATCGGACACCACCAGCGAATTGCAGAAGATCGTCGGCCAGCCCAGCTTCTTCATGAGCGGGGTGGCGAATTCCTTGAAGGTGTCGCTGATAATGATGACCTGCGTAAAGGAACGCAGCTCGTCGAGGAATTCCTTCGCGCCTTCCATCGGCTCGATGGTGGCGATTACGTCCTGAATCTCCTTCAGCCCCAGACCGTGCTCCTTGAGAATGGCAATACGGTACGCCATGAGCTTATCATAATCCGGCTCGTCGCGCGTGGTGCGCTTCAACTCCGGAATGCCGGTCGCCTCCGCGAACGCGATCCATATTTCGGGAACAAGTACCCCTTCCAGATCAAGACAGGTGATATACATTACGGCATCTTCCTTTCAGATGTATGAGTCAAGTGCTATTATATCATCATTCATCGCGTTTGTCAATCAAAAATCCCTCTTTTGCAAGTAAAATTGCACAAAGAGGGATTTGCTTGTTTGTGTAATAATTCAAACCATTGTCTGTGAAGGATTTTACTCTTCTTCAGAAAATTGGTATTCCGTAAAATCATACACCTTTTGACCGTCGTCCGCCTCGGTCTGTACCGTGCCGTCCTTCAGACTCATAAAGGGCATCCATTTCAGGCGCGTTCCGTCCGGATTGGTGATCATGATCTGCGCGTCGGAAAAAATGTCACTGTAATTGCATTGCAGCAGGAACGGCGCGCCGTTTTCAGCCGAGTAGAGCGTTCTCTCCACGCGATAGGCACAATCGTTATCGTAATCCAGCGAGACTTCACTCACCTCTACCTTCGCATCCGGATCCGTCGGAATGATCAGATAAAGGTCATGTCCCATCGCCGTTGACACGAGCTGCGAATCGGGCAATTCCCGCAGGAATTCAAATTCTTCAAAACCTCCGGACGCCCGGATCAGTCTGTCATAATCACTCCGCATGGCGTCCGGATCCGTCATTTCTTTTTCGACAAATCCGATGTACATCACGCCGCACATCACGCCCGCCTGCTTCAGGACGGCGCGCTGAGTGATTCCGGGATTCCAGGCCGCGTCCGAAGCCGTGCTTCCCGCACCTGACGAAAGACTGGATCCGGTCTTTCCATCACACGCATTGAATGAAATGAGCATTGCCGCGCACAGCAATACAGCCAAAATTCTGGATTTCATCTATCTACACTCTCCTTCAGAACAATGCCAGACCTATTTTCCCGCACCATTCCCATTTTCCAAGAAAGCACATCATTCTGCCGGTCGGTTTCCGTCAGAATGATGTGCCGGAACGGTTATTCAAAATACGGCGTAAGCTGGGCGTTAATGATAAAGAACAGGACGATTGACGCTACCGATAACAGCAGAGAGAGCCACGCCGAAACGGATTTCGGATAGCTTTTGATGGCACCGATAGCACTGAAGGCAGAGAAGAAAAGCAGATACCACGGGAAGATCCAATAATCGAATCCGAAAAGCAGTACCAGCACAACCACCCAGGTGCCAAGCAGAATTGCCATAGAAACAAGGGCGGCTTTCCGCACCGATTTCTTTGCCACGTCCTTGGAATCGTCGCCGATAAGCTGTGTCGGAGCGTAATTATAGACAGCAGGAACGGCGGCCGGCACCGAGTCAGACGCGGGAAGCGGCGCTTCCGGCGCAACCGGTGCGGGAACAGCGTCGGTTACCGCGGGGGCGGGCGTCGCAAAAGGCTGCGCAACAGGTGATTCTACGGAAGAAACGTCCGACGCGGGAGCCGTATAGGGCTGCGCGACAGGCGCGGCCGGGACGACGGGAGCCGTGTAAGACTGCGCGACAGGCGCGGCCGGGACGACGGGAGCCGTGTAAGGCTGCGCGACAGGCGCGGCCGGGACGACGGGAGCCGTGTAAGGCTGCGCGACAGGCGCGGCCGGGACAACGGGAGCCGCATAGGGCTGCGCGACAGGCGCGGCATTGACCACTTCGGCCGTCTTCCCTTTTCTTGCGCCGATCACGATCAGAACAATGCCCAGAACAAGCATAATAAAATTAAATCCATGAATAGTGACCGAAAATATCGGATCCGTAAATCCCGATACGGCGTCACCCAGAAGAAGGACGAAAAGCAGGAATCCAAAAACGATCGTCATAAGAATGCCGAATACAAGCGCAGCAATCTGACCGCCGGAACGCTTGGGCTTTGTCACGGTCTGCACCTGATACGGAGCCGCCACGGTTGAATAGTTATAGGCGGACGGAGCGGACGGGACAGATGGCTGCTGTTCGGGTACTGCTTCCACAGGCGGCTGCACCGGAGCTGCGTTCGCGTCATTTTGGGGAAGATCCACTTTGGGAAGATCCGGAATCGTGTTGATGGACGGGATGTCATTGGTCGAGGGGGTGTTGCCGTTGTTTTCCATGTTTTTACTTCCTTTCAGAATGTAGAATCGATCATTATTCATTAATTATGAATAAAAATCTATCTTTATCATATATCATATTCCGCTGTTTGTCAACGCTTTTTTGCTTATACTGATGGAGACGGCGTTTATCTATAACATAGTCCGGCGGAAAGCGTTGCCCTCTGCCGGACCATAATATTCCGTTTATTGCGCGTGAAGCGTCGCAAACACAATCTCCGGCTCATCGTTGATCCGGAAGGTATGTCCGGTGTTCCCCACTCCTCTGCTGACGATCATGGTGGTTGTCCCCTTCTGGTAGGCACCGTTTACGTATTCCGGGAAAAAGCCCTGATGCGGCGCATACAAACCCCCGATAAACGGCAGCCTTATCAATCCGCCGTGCGCGTGTCCGGCAAACACCAGATCCACTTTCGCCGCCGCATAAATATCCAGAAGCTCCGGACGGTGTGTGAGCAGCACGCTGAAATGATCCCGGCTGAAGCCGATCGCATTCAGGCGCGCTTCGGTGTCGTCCGCTTCGGTAACGTCTTCCTTCCGCACCATCCGCGGATCATTCAGCCCCAGTATCACCATCTCGTCGTTTCCTCTGCGGATGCTGACGGAGCAATCGTTCAGCTCGGTGACGCCCAACTTACGCATTCTGTCCGAAAGCGTGTAGTATTCCTCTGTCCGCGCTTCGTGATTGCCCGTGACGGCGTAAAGCGGGGCGATGGCGTTGAGCTTCTCCAGCACATTCATCGCCGCGTTGACATCCGTTCTGCCGCGGTCTATGATATCGCCGGTCAGAAAAATGACGTCCGGGCTGAGTTCTCTCACCTGACGGATCATGGCGTCGGTCATCAGCGTATTGCGGCTGTTATGGAGATCAGAGATCTGCACAATGCGGAATCCGTCAAACCCCGCCGGGATTCTCTCTGAGGCAATATCATATGCCGCCGTCGTGACAACCGTGTTGGCGATAAAGGCGTACACCGCAAAAATCACCATCACGGCGGTGAATACAATCGCCGCGGGCTTGATCCATCTAAAGCTCCCTTCTCTCCCGCTCATCATGGAAGAAAATCACGCAGCTTCTTGCTGCGGCTGGGATGTCTGAGCTTGCGAAGGGCCTTTGCCTCGATCTGCCTGATTCTCTCGCGGGTCACATTGAATTCGGCGCCGACCTCTTCCAACGTGTGATTGCGACCGTCTTCCAGTCCGTAGCGCAGACGAAGCACCTGCATTTCACGCGGGGTCAGCGTATAAAGGGCGCGTTCGAGCTGCTCCTTGAGCATACTGAGCGAAGCGGCGTCTTCGGGATTCTCTTGCGATTCGTCCTTGATGAAGTCGCCGATGTGGCTGTCTTCTTCCTCCCCGACCGGCGCTTCAAGGGAAACCAGATCCTGCGCCACACGCATTATTTCAACGACCTTTTCCTCCGGCATATCGGCATATCTGGCCACCTCGGCCGTTGTCGGGTCTTTTCCGTGAAGATTGAGAAGATGCGTCTGCGCCTTCTTGATGCGGTTGATGTTCTCCACCATATGAACGGGAATTCTGATGGTTCTGGCCTGGTCCGCAATCGCGCGGGACACCGACTGGCGGATCCACCATGTGGCATAGGTGGAAAATTTGAATCCCTTGCTGGGATCAAATTTGTCCACCGCCTTGATGAGTCCCAGATTGCCCTCCTGAATCAGATCGAGAAGCGGCATTCCTCTTCCGAGATAACGCTTCGCAATGCTGACCACCAGACGGAGATTGGCTTCACTCAGACGCTTTTTCGCGCTTTCGTCTCCCTCGGCGATACGGCGGGCAATATCCTTCTCCTCCTCAGGAGTAAGCATTTCTATATTTCCGATCTCCCTCAGATACATCTTAACCGGATCATCTATGAAACTGCCGTCATACGACGTGTCATCCTCGTCGGAAGTGAGTTCCTCCAACGGCACTTCGTCCACGCCGTCCTCTACGATTTCTATGCCGTTTGCCTCCAGCTTGTCATAAAACCTTTCAAGCTGTTCGGGGCTGAAATTCAGCTCGGTGAGTGCGTCAAAAATCTCATGATTGCTCAGACTGCCCTTTTCCTTGCCTCTCTCGATCAGTCGCCGGAGAGTCCCTTTTTTATCTGTAGCACTCATTTTTACCCCTCCTTTGGTAATATTGCCCTGTTTCTAAATGCTGTCATTGCATGATCATTGGTTTTCCGTGTTGACAGCCGTTTCGGAAAACATGGTGAATTGTCATGAAATATGTCAATCGCTTTCTCCCGCATCCTCCGACGCTTCAGAGGTGTCCGTATCCGGCATCTTTTCCGGATTCTTTTCCGGAATCCTTTCCGGAATCACTCCGCCGGCGGCGATAATCTCTTGAATTTGCTCAGGAGTAGGAGCAGTTCCAAACTTCTCAATGAACTGCAGCTTTACGGTATTGATCTTTTCTATGATATGACTTCCAAACGCACAGAAAGGTTTGCCCTGATCTTCAATGGCACGGGAGATCATACGATGAATCCACCATGCCGCATAGGTGTAAAACCTGACGCCCTTTCCGTCATCATATTTTTCTATTGCCCGGACAAGCCCCAGATTGCCTTCCTGAATCAGGTCAATCATACACAGTCCCTGACCGAGATAACGCTTTGCGATGCTGACCACCAGTTGGAGATGGGCTTCGCCCAAACGTGTTTTTGCACTCTCGTCGCCATCGGCAATACGAGAAAGAAGCTCCCGCTCTTCCTCCGGGGTCAAGCTCTCTATTTTGCTGATATCATCGAGATATCCTTTTACCGGATTATCCACGACGCTCTCTTCGGTTGACAGGAAATCCTCATCCGCCAGCAGATCCTCCCACGAAACGTCTTCTATTTCGTCCTCAATAATCTCTATTCCATGTTTCCTCAGCATCTGATAAAATCTTTCCATTATTTCGGGGTAAAAAACCAGCCCATAAATCCCGTCAAATATTTCATGGTTGCTGAGACTGCCGTTTTCCCTGCCGCTCAGGAAAAGACGTCTGAGGGCAGCTTTCACCATATTATCCATTTTTACCTCCATCCGTAAAACGACACACAAATCCATTCTGCGAGATCGTCAACCGGCGCGCTGAAGTTTTTTTCGGGCACATAACAACCATCCGGCGGCGATAATGAAACAAATGACTCCAGCCCCACCCGAAACGCGATGCTTATGTATTGAATCCCTTCAGCTTGCTGCTGCGTGTAACGTGCTTGAGCTTGCGGATCGCCTTGACCTCAATCTGCCTGATACGTTCGCGGGTTACGTCAAACTGCTTGCCCACTTCCTCCAGCGTGTGGCACCTGCCGTCCTCCAGACCGTATCTGAGACGAATGACTTCCGCTTCCCGCTCCGTCAGCGTATCCAGCACTTCGGAAATCAGATCGTGAAGAATCATGTGTCCTACGGCATCCTCCGGCGCAGCCTGGTCCTCATCCTTGATGAAATCGCCGAGGTGGCTGTCCTCTTCCTCGCCTATCGGGGTTTCAAGCGACACAGGCTCCTGCGATACGCGGATGATTTCGCGCACCTTCTCCACATCCATGTCCAGCAGCTTCGCAATGTCCTCCGGCCGCGGCTCCTTTTCATTCTCGGCGGTCAGCTGCGCCTTGGCGCGCTTGACTTTATTGATGGTTTCCACCATATGCACAGGGATGCGGATGGTTCTCGCCTGATCCGCAATGGCTCGTGTGATCGCCTGACGTATCCACCATGTGGCATAGGTCGAAAACTTGAATCCCTTGCTGGGATCGAATTTTTCCACCGCCTTGATCAGTCCGAGATTTCCCTCCTGAATCAGGTCGAGGAATTGAAGTCCGCGGTTCATGTACTTCTTGGCAATGCTGACGACAAGTCGGAGATTGGCTTCGCTCAGACGCTTCTTTGCTTCCTTGTCCCCCGCCATAATTCTTTCCGCCAGCTCCTTCTCTTCGTCGTTGGTAAGGAGCTTGATCTTGCCGATGTCCCTGAGATACGCCTTCACCGGATCCTCCACATACACGCCCATCGCTTCGGGATCATTGTAATAATCGGTTTCTTCGTCGTTGCGCTCCGACTCTACAATCTCAAGTGATTCCATGGAAAGGGCTTCCTCGTCATCCTCGATGATCTCGATTTCCATGCTTTCGAGTTTGATGTAAAAGCTCTCGATGGTTTCGGGCTTGACGTCTACGTCCGCCAGCGCGTCCATAATCTCTTGATGAGAAATGCTGCCCTTTGCTCTTGCTCTCTCGGCAAGCTCCTTGAGAATTGATTTTGCGTTGTTTTCTGCCATGTGTGTTTCAACCTTTCGTTGCTGTGAGTATTTGCTTTGACTGGTAAACCCGGTCCTTCTATCCTTCGTTTTTCTCTGTCGTCTTTCAGACATTATTTCTTCTTTTTTTTCAGAAGGCTCATCTGTTTCAGAAGCTCGTCCTCTGTCAGATTCGCGGCGTCCTGAGGCTTGGGCGTTTCATGCTCCGTTTCGATGATCCGGATCAGCGTGTCAAGATCACTCCCGTCAAAATTCCCGTTTCCGTTGATGACACGGACGATCTCGGACAGCTCTTCCGGACTGAACCGCTGTGAGAGAAGCGAAACCGTGATTTCCTGTCCGTCCTGATTCATTTCTATGAACGCCTGATAGATCCTTCTCCCGAAGTCCGTTACTACGACTTCCGTCGGCAGCTTTTCCGCTGTCCTGTGTATCATCTCCTGATGGGAAAAAAGCATCCTGATAAGCGCGTATTCCGCGTTTGACGCCCTGAGATTCGCGCTGCGTTCGGGGTTGACCTTGCTCCCCACGCCCGCCGTCGTCTTTGCCATTTCACGGAATTCCTTCGCCTTCTCGCTCTGTTCCCGCCGCCGCGCGGAAGCCGCCGCCTGACTGAGAACCGCAGACTTTTCGATGTGCAGCTTGTCCGCAATCCTGCCGGCATACACCTCCCGCTCCAGACTGCCCAGGCCGCTGAGGTATTCGCAGGCCTCCCGCAGGAAATGCAGGCGTCCGTCGTCCGTGGAAATGTCGTACTTGCCGCTTATGCGCGTCAGGCTGTATTCTATGTCATTGGAAGAGCCTTCCAGAAGGCGTTTGAAACGCTCCGGGCCGAACCGGCGTATGAATTCGTCCGGATCCTTCGCGCCCGTCAGCGTCAGCACCCGCACATCCAGACCCTCCGCCTTCATGATGGGAATGGAGCGGGCAATGGATTTCTGCCCCGCCTCGTCGCCGTCCTGTGACAGAACCACGCGGTCGGCGTATCTGTGCAGGAGCTTTGCCTGCGGCTGGGTCACCGCCGTTCCGAGGGCCGCTACCGCGTTGGTGAATCCCGCCTGATGAAGCGCGATGACGTCCATATAGCCTTCGCAGAGTATCAGCTCGCGGGTCTTGCTGTTCTTGGCCAGATTCATGGCGAACAGATGGTTGGTCTTCTTGTAGATGAGCGTGTCGCCGGTGTTGACATACTTGCCGCCGAAAGCATCCTCGGTGAACCGCCTGCCGCCAAAGCCCACGACGTTGCCCTGAAGATCGATAATGGGAAACATGACCCGGTTTCTGAATCTGTCGGTGAGCCTGCCGCTTTTATTGTTGAATCCGAGATCGGCGGCGAGAATCTCATCGCGCTTGAAGCCCAGCCCGTTCAGGTGTCTGACAAGCTCGTCCCATCCGTCGGGCGACCACCCCAGTCCGAAGCGGCGGATGATCTCGTCGGTAAGCCCTCTTGTATGAAAATAGGCGAGCGCCTGCTTCCCGGCCGGCGAATAGAGCGCGCGGTAAAAGAATCGTCCCGCCTCGCGGTTCTGCTCCCTGATACGCATACGCATATGCGACAGGCCGTCGTATCTGCCCTCCTCCGGAAGGGTCATGCCGGCGCGGTTGGCGAGAAATTTGACCGCCTCGATATAATCGAGGTTTTCGATCTTGCTGATGAATGTGACCACATCACCGCCGGTCTGACATCCGAAGCAGTAAAACGACGACGTATCGCCGTACACCATGAATGACGGGGTCTTTTCGGAATGAAAAGGACACAGCCCCTTGGAGATGCGTCCGCTTCGTTTAAGTGTGACATAACCGCCTATCACGTCGGTGATGTCGTTTTTCTCTTTCACTTCATTGATAAATTCTGGGGGGAGCAATCAATGCATAACTCCTTTCCGTAATTTACGAGTGTACCTCCCAGCCCCTGGGAATGAAAATGTCCTTGTACAGCTCCACCGCGTAGGTGTCGCTCATGCCGGCGATATAATCCGCCACCGCGCGTCTGATTCCCTCTTCGCGCATGATCTGGCGGTATTCCGCCGGAACCTTGTCCGGATGATTGCAGAGGTAATGGAAGAGCGACTCGATCATGTCCTCCGCTTTGCCCTCTTCCGCCTTTGCCTTGCTGCCCTTGTAGACATTCTGGTAAAGGAAGGCATGAAGCTCATAGAACGCGTCGGAAAAATCCGGCGACATCCCGATCTGCCCCTGCGGGCTGTTCTGGTAGACATTGAGGATCATGTTATTGATCCGCTGTGAAGAGCCTGTCCCCAGAATTTTCCGCAAATGCGCCGGAATATCGTCCTCGCTGAGAATGCCGGCGCGGATGCTGTCGTCGATGTCGTGATTCATGTAGGCGATTTTGTCCGCGATCCGGATGATCCTGCCTTCCGGCGTGAATGCTTCAGGTCCTTTTGTGTGACAGAGAATGCCGTCTCGCACCTCCTTGGTCAGGTTAAGGCCTCTGCCGTTGTTCTCCAGCTTCTCCACCACGCGCACGCCCTGCTCATAATGCCGGAATCCCCCTGACGCGGCAAGCACGATATCCAGCACCCTCTCGCCGGCGTGTCCGAACGGCGTATGCCCCAGGTCATGCCCCAGCGCGATCGCTTCGGTAAGATCCTCATTGAGTCTGAGCGCGCGGGCAATCGTGCGGGATATCTGTGACACCTCCAGCGTATGCACCAGCCGGGTGCGGTAATGGTCGTTGCCGGGGGCGAGATAGACCTGCGTTTTATGCTTGAGCCGCCTGAAGGCCTTGCAATGAATGATCCTGTCCCGGTCGCGCTGGAACACCGTGCGCATACTGCATGGCGGCTCCTTCCGGTCACGTCCGAGCGAATCGCAGGCGTGCGTGGCATACGGGGCAAGAACGAACCGCTCAATCAGCTCCGTCTGCTCGCGGATTCCAAGATTCTCATCCAGAATCGAAAACCCTTCCGCCGGTTCCATTTCATTTTCCCCCCTTGCGATAATAGCCGAAGCGTTATGTAGTGTCTTTTGGGCTGACACTTATTATATACGCAACGCAAGCGGGTTTTCCCTTGTTCGGCCGCGCGTTGTTTACAATTTATTTACAAATAAAAACCGCCTCTTCCAATCCGGAAAGAAGCGGTCTATCTTAAAGCGGGAATCAGAAGCCGTTATAATAATTGATCAGCAGCGCCAGCGTGAGAATGCCCATGAATACATTCAGAGCGGTCACATAAGCGCTGCGCGTTCTCTTCCTTCGGAAGAGCGGTTTTGACAAGGCGATCACAAGCACACAACCTATGACGCAGGCGGCGACGTCCACAGCGGTCACAATCGACATGGCCGCGGCCGTTTCCTTCAGCATTCCGCCCGCCCGCATTAGACGCACGAGAACGACGGTACCCAGGATATGGCCGGCGGGCACCAGCGCGATGGGCAGAATGGTGTTGCCAAACTTTTTGTAATCCTTGCGGACGCAGATATAGGCGGAAATCAATACAATGAAAATAATAGCAATACAGGCTTTTGTCATTCATTAAACACTTCCCGGTTATCATGGTGTATATATGAGTCCATTATAGTAAATCCTCCGGCAGAAGTCAAGCAAAAAAAATCTTCAAATCCCCGGCCGTCGATTTATCTATTATCCATAAATGAATAAAAAATGAATAAAAATAAAAATCATCATAAAAGTGTTGTTAATGGGGAATCATGTGTGCTATAATAAAGGTAAATTAATAATGGGTAAATATCGACTTTATCCGACTTACCGGAGGTAACGCAGATGCTTAACAGACGCGAGTCAAGGCAGCAGGCATTCGAGTTTATTTTTGAAAAATCATTCAACGACAACGATATACAGGATATCCTTCGCAACGCGGGAGACGCGAGGGACGTGGAGGTTTCCGGCTACGCAAAGAAGCTTCTTCAGGGCGTTTATGACCACCGAGACGAAATCGACGGATACATATCGGCCTATTCGGTCAAAAGAAAGATCCAAAGGCTCTCCAAGGTGGTGCTTGCTGCTCTCAGGCTCGCCATCTATGAGATTCTTTACGTTCCGGATCTCGACGCGGCTATTTCCATCAACGAAGCGGTGGAGCTAACCAAGAAATTCTCCGGAAGGGACGAATCCGGCTATGTCAACGGCGTTCTGGGCGGCTTTCTCAGGGCGTATTCCGCAGGCGAGGTAAAGCCGCCTGTCAAAAATGAGGATACCCCCCAATGAGCAGGATTCTCGGAATCGATACCAGCAATTACACCACTTCCGCCGCCCTGTTCGACACAGACGCGGGGAAAATCTTCCAAAGCAAAATGATGCTCCCCGTCAAGCCCGGCGAAAAAGGGGTCCGGCAGAGTGACGCCGTTTTTCACCATACTGTCCAGCTCCGTCAGGTGATTTCCGCACTGAAGGCGGAATGCGGCGGACTTGCCGGAATAGAGGCAATCGGCGTTTCCTTCCGTCCACGTCCGGCGGAAGGCTCCTATATGCCTTGCTTCACCGTCGGCCACGGTACCGCGGACATTCTCTCTGCGGTGCTTTCCGTGCCGCTGTATGAATTCTCGCATCAGGAGGGGCATATCGCCGCCGCTCTCTACTCCGCGGGGCGAATCGACCTGATGAAGGGCAAATTTCTGGCTTTTCACGTTTCGGGCGGAACGACGGAAGCCGTTCTGGCAACCGGCAACGGCAAAGGATTTGCCACACGGCTGCTTGCTTCCTCCCTTGACCTCAAGGCGGGGCAGGCAATCGACAGGGCGGCTGTGATGATGGGGCTTCCCTTCCCCGGCGGAAAACACCTTGAGGAGCTTGCCGGACAGTGTGAGGAATCTTTTTCCTTCCGTCCGTCAATGAAGGGCTGCGACTGCTCGCTCTCAGGCATTGAAAACAAATGTCGCGCCATGATGGAAAAAGGGGCTTCAAAGCCGCAGATCGCCCGATTCTGCCTGACGGCCGTGATGAATTCCATTATCGGAATGACCGACGCCCTGATCCGGCAGTACGGAGAACTTCCGATCATATACGCGGGCGGGGTTATGTCCAACCGCATGATGCAGCGGGAGCTTTCCTCCAGGTATTCCAACGCCTTCTTTGCCGCGCCGGAGTATTCCTGCGACAACGCGGCGGGCGTTGCGGTGCTTGCTTCCTACGCAAGTGAAAAGCCGTCAGAGTAATCATTCAATGGGGTTGTGATACACTTTGGAAGTCCTTTCTGTCAGTCAGATCAATCAATATATCAAGAAGCTTATGGACGGGGATACGCTGCTGCGCGATGTGACCATTTCGGGAGAGATATCCAATTTCAAGCGGCACAGTTCGGGGCACTGTTACTTTTCCATCAAGGATGAAGGCGCGGCTATCTCCGCCGCGATGTTCAGGTGGCAGAACCGCTCGCTGACCTTCGTTCCTGAAAACGGAATGCGCGTACTGGTTCACGGCAGGATATCCGTCTACGAACCGTCCGGGCAGTACCAGATCATCGCGGACAGCATACGCCCCGACGGCGTCGGCGCTCTGTATGAACAGTATGAGCGGCTGAAAAACGCTCTGGAAAAAAAGGGATATTTCGACCCGGCCAGAAAGAAGCCCCTTCCGCAGTTTCCCCGCAGGATCGCCGTCATCACCTCCCCCACCGGAGCCGCGATACGCGACATTCTGAATATTCTCAGCAGAAGATGGCCGCTCGCCGAAGTGGACGTATTTCCTTCCGAGGTGCAGGGAGAGAACGCCCCGCGTATGCTTGCCGCCGCTTTGAATGCGGTCAATCGGCAGCGTCGCTGCGACGTAGTGATTATCGGGCGCGGCGGAGGCTCTATGGAGGATTTGTGGGCATTCAACAGCATCGAAGTGATCAATGCCATTATTCAGTCCGACATTCCCGTTATCTCCGCTGTGGGGCATGAAACCGATTTTACCCTCAGCGATTTTGTGGCCGATCTGCGCGCCCCCACACCTTCCGCCGCGGCGGAGCTTGCCGTGCCTGACAGCGCGGGCGTGATGAATTATCTGAACGGATTCATGGCGCGGGCGGCTTCAATGATGGAAAGCCGGATCTCAATCGGGGAAGCGCGCGTCGCTTCCGTCATGAGCAGGCAATGTATGCGGAATCCGATGACGTTCGCCGAAAACAAGAGCAGACAGCTCGATGAAGCTGTATCGCGCATGGATAACGCTTTGCTCGCAAAGCTGGCTTCATGCGAATCCGATCTGCGCGAGACCGCTTCCCGACTGGCGGCGCTCAATCCGCTGGCGGTGCTGGCGAGGGGCTATTCGGTGACATACAGGAATGACGTTCCCGTCAGGTCGGCAGGAGAAATCGCCCCGGGGGATCTTATCAGCGTCAGGTTCAACGACGGACGCGCGGACTGTCGCGTCGAAAAAACAACAACGGAGGATACCGTACAATGAGCAGCAATTCCAGCAATAACAACCATCAACCGGCGACGCCCGAAAGCTTTGAAGCGGCCTTACGCCGGCTTGAACAGATTGCCGCGCTTCTGGAGGACGGCGACGCGGAGCTTTCGCAGTCGCTGGAGCTTTACAAAGAAGGCGCGGGGCTTGCCGCCTGGTGTACCACACAGCTTAAAAACGCCCGCCAGCAGGTCAATATGCTTTCAAAAGAAAGCGGTTCTGACAACAATGAGGAGGTTCAGTCATGATGAGTGACATTGTGAAAAACAGACAGAACGAATGGCTTCCCAGAATCGAAGCTGAACTTGACAGATATACCGCCGGATGCGGCTCCATGCACCCGGTGCTGCTGGAAGCTATGCGCTACAGCCTTCTTGACGCCGGCAAAAGAATCCGCCCCCTTCTCGCGCTGGAATTCTGCCGCGCCGCCGGAGGAAATCCTGAAGACGCCATGCCTTTTGCCTGCGGCGTTGAGATGATTCACACCTACTCACTGATTCACGACGACCTGCCCTGCATGGATGACGATGAACTCCGCAGGGGCAAGCCCTCCTGCCACATTCAATTCGGGGAGGCCAATGCCCTTCTCGCCGGCGACGCCCTGCAGCCCCTCGCCTTTGAAACCATGCTGACGGGCAGCAGACTGCGTCCTGATCTCACCGTAAAAGCGGCGGCGACGCTCGCCCATGCCTGCGGCGCGGCCGGAATGGTGGGCGGTCAGATGATTGACCTTGAAAACGAGGGAAAGCACGTCGGGCTTGAAGAACTGCGCGTCATGGATTCCGGAAAGACAGGCGCCATCATCAAGGCCGCCTGTCTGATGGGCGTTATCGCCGCCGACGGCAGTGAAGAGATGATGGCAATCGCTGAGAAATACGCCGAGAATATCGGCATTGCTTTCCAGATCACAGACGACATCCTCGACGTCACCAGCACCTCTGAAGTCCTCGGCAAGCCTGTGGACAGCGATATCGGCAACGACAAGTCTACATATGTTTCGCTTCTCGGACTTGAAAAGGCGCGTGAAGAGGCGGCAAGATACACTACCCTCGCTATAGAAGCGGTGTCCCCTCTCGGTGAAAAAGCCGCGTTTCTCTCCGCGTTTGCCGCCATGCTCGCCAGCCGAATCAAATAAGCCCGGAGGTAATGATCTATGAATGCTATCAGGTCCATTTTCGGGAACTACGTTCTGATATGTTCGCTGTCGTCATGGGCAACGGCACAGGTGCTGAAATTCATCCTCAATTACTTCATGAACCATGAGCTGAAATTTGAACGGCTTTCCGGCGCCGGCGGAATGCCTAGCGCACACTCCGCCACCGTCACCGCGCTGGTGATCGCCTGCGCCAGATTTGAGGGCGTAGGCTCTACGTTCTTCGCCCTTTCTGTCGCCCTTGCCGCTATCGTGATCTACGACGCCATGGGCGTAAGACATGAGGCGGGCGAACACGCCAAAATCATCAATCAGATGAGAAAAAGCTCTGTGCCAGCCGAGGAAGAAATTGAAGATCCTGATTTTAAGGAACTGAAGGAGATGCTCGGACATACGCCTCTTGAGGTTGTGGGCGGCGTGATGACCGGAATTCTGATTCCGCTGATCATTCCCATCCCCTGAAAACGTATTCCGGGACAGTAAATCATCATAAGGGTGGTAAAAGCACCATGTCTGAATCCTTATTGGACAGCATCAACTCCCCTGCCGACATAAAAGGCTTTGACAGGGAACAGATAGACAGGCTCTGCGATGAAATCAGAGAACGGCTGATTGAAACGGTCGCCCAGAACGGCGGACATCTCGCCTCCAATCTCGGCGTCGTTGAGCTGACGGTCGCCATGCACCGCGTCTTCGATTCCCCGCATGATCAGTTCGTGTTCGACGTGGGACATCAGTGCTACACGCATAAATTGCTCACCGGCCGCAGAGAGTGGTTTTCCACACTGCGCACCGAGGGAGGAATGTCCGGCTTTCCGAAGCCTTCAGAGAGCGGGCACGATCCCATGATCGCGGGCCACAGCAGCACTTCCATCTCCGCCGCCTGCGGTCTTGCCGCTGCCAAGAAGCTGAGCGGCGACGAAGGATTCGTTGTCGCGGTCATCGGCGACGGCGCGCTGACCGGCGGTCTTGCCTACGAGGGGCTGAACAACCTGGGCCGGATGCACGAGCGGGTCATTGTCATTCTCAATGACAACAAGATGTCCATTTCCAGAAACGTCGGTTCAATGGCGCGTTATCTCACCGCCATACGCACCCGCAGAGGATATATCCGCGTGAAAACCAAAATTTCCAAGGCTCTTTCAAAGATACCTTTCATCGGGGAGAAAATCAACGGGCTGCTGTTCCGTTCCAAAAAGGCCCTCAAGGGCGCGATTCTCCACCGGCGCGGAACGATCTTCGAGGACATGGGATTTCTCTACATCGGTCCCGTGGACGGTCACAACGAGAAGGTGCTGGAACGCACCCTCAATGTCGCCAAATCCATGAACAACCGGCCGGTGCTGATCCATATCTGCACCGTGAAGGGAAAAGGCTATGAGCCGGCGGAGCTGAAGCCCAAGGTCTTCCATGGCATTTCCGGGTTCGATATCGATTCCGGCGAGCCGAAACACGGAAGCACCACCTTCTCGGACGTTTTCGCCGGATGTCTGTGCGAATTCGCCGGGCAGGACGAAACGGTCTGCGCCGTTACCGCCGCCATGAAATCCGGCACCGCGCTATCTGATTTCGCGTCCACCTACCGCAGGCGGTTCTTTGACGTGGGAATTGCCGAGGGACACGCGGTCACCTTCTGCGCCGGAATGGCCGCCAACGGCATGAAGCCGGTTTTCGCCGTTTATTCCAGCTTTTTGCAGCGCGGTTATGACCAGCTCATTCACGACGTCGCCATTCAGGGCCTTAATGTCACCTTCGCGGTCGATCGCGCAGGCATCGTGGGCGAGGACGGCGAGACCCATCAGGGGCTTTTTGATACGGCAATGCTCGGAACTATCCCCAATATCCACATCTATTCACCCGCCTATTTCAGCGAAATGAAACCTATGCTCTACAAGAGTATGTACTTATACACCGGCCCTTCCGCCGTGCGTTATCCCAGGGGCGCGGAAAAATTCAAGCCGGAGGGCTTCGACGCAGAGGGAAATGATTATGACCTGCTAGGAGAAGGACACGATATTCTCGCGGTTACCTACGGACGCATTTTCGGCAATCTCTGCGAAGCCGCGCAAAGGCTCTCGGAAGAAGGCTCTGATATTGATATTCTCAAACTCGGATTGGTCAAGCCTGTCCCGCCGGAAGCCGTCACATCAGCGGTGGGATACGGCACTATCGTATTCTTCGAAGAAGGCATTCAGCACGGCGGCGTCGCGGAGGATTTCTGCTCCCTGTTGAGCCAGTCCCGATGGCAGGGACATTTTATCATCCGCGCCGTGAACGACAGATTCATTCCTCACGCGACGGTCAATTCCGCTCTTGCCGGACTTGGTCTTGACGCGGACGGAATGTACGACACTATCAGGCATTTACAGAAGGACGGAACAAATTGAGCGATAAAATCAGACTGGATACCGCCGTATTTGAGGCGGGACTCGCCGAAAGCCGCGAGAAGGCAAAGGCGATGATCATGGAAGGCATCGTATTCGTCAATAACCAGAAGGAAGACAAGCCCGGCACACCAATCCGTTCCGACGCGAAAATCGAGATACGCGGCGAAAAGCTTCCCTTCGCCAGCCGCGGAGGACTGAAGCTCGACAAGGCGGTCAGGGTGTTCGGCATTGATCTCCGCGGAAAAATCTGCATGGATGTGGGCGCTTCGCACGGGGGATTCACCGACTGTATGCTCCAGAACGGGGCGGAAAAGGTCTATTCCGTTGACGTGGGCTACGGACAGCTTGTCTGGAAGCTGCGCAACGATCCGAGAGTGGTCAATATGGAGCGCACCAATATCCGCTATGTCACGCCGGATCAGATTCAGGACAGGCTTGACTTCGCCAGCGTGGATGTTTCGTTTATTTCGCTCTCTCTGGTGGTGCCCGTCGTGCGTCAGCTTCTCAAGGATGACGGCGAAATCATGTGCCTTATCAAGCCTCAGTTCGAAGCGGGAAAGGGCAAGGTCGGCAAGAAGGGCGTCGTCCGTGAACCGGCCATTCACTGTGAGGTTATCCGCAAGATCATCGATCTGATGGCGCAGAATCACTTCCGCATTCTGGGACTTGACTACTCGCCCATCAAAGGCCCTGAGGGCAACATTGAATATTTAATCTACGCGGTGAAGGACGACGGCGCACAGCCTTTCACGGCCTTCGATGTGGAACGGCTGGTCAGCGATTCCCACAGCAGCCTGTGACCGTCTGCCTTCACCCGGCAAAGGGGAATGAGATATGAAGCTGCTGGTCACACCGAACAATGACAAACAGGGAATCTTCGCAAGCACCGTCCGTCTGTGCCAAACCCTGCACAGGTATGACGCGAAAATCTATATGCTGCGCGCCGACAGCGAAAAATACGCCGGCTGCTGCGACGCTTCCGGCGATAATGTCAACAAGCTCACCCGGGAATGCGACGCCGTGATCGCTATCGGCGGCGACGGAACCATTCTGCGCTCCGCCACGATCGCCGCCGTGTACGACAAGCCTGTCCTCGGTCTGAATCAGGGAAGGCTCGGCTTTATGGCGGGTCTTGAAACTGGCGAGATGGAGCTGATTTCCCGCCTTTTCACCAAGGAATACACCATTCAGCGGCGCATGATGCTCGACGTGGCGGTTCACCAGCACGGCAAGTGCATATACCGCAGCGTCGCCCTGAATGACATCGTCCTCACCCGCGGGGTAAAATCGCATATTATTGACTTTAACATCATGCACAACAATGACGCCTGCCTTCATTACCGCGCTGACGGCATCATTGTTTCCACGCCCACCGGCTCGACGGCGTATTCCCTCTCGGCAGGCGGCCCGGTGGTGGATCCGAGCGTCAAGAGCATTCTGCTCACCCCGGTCTGTCCCCATTCGCTCTGCAACCGCTCGATAATTTTCTCCAGCGATTCGCGCCTCGACATCGAACCCAGCCTGACATCCGACAACAGGCTCTTCCTTACGGTCGACGGCGACGTTGTCTTTGAATTGAAAAAGGGCTTTACGATACATATCCGGCGTTCAAAGGCCAACGCCAAATTTATCATTATCAAGCAGAAGAGCTTTTCAAGGGTGTTTACCGAAAAAATGATGCTCTGATAAGTGTGCTGACTTCTTATCCGTTCGCACAGGAAGGTGACTTCATTGAAAAACAGCAGACAGAAGAAACTTCTCGAAATTATCCGTTCGCAGAATGTCGAAACGCAGGAAGAACTGATGCTCCGGCTCTGCGACGCCGGCTACAGCGTCACGCAGGCTACGGTTTCAAGGGATATCAATTCGCTCCGTCTGGTCAAGGTGCCGGACGGCTCCGGCGGATATAAGTACGCCGAATCCGGCTACAACGGCGTTTCCGGAACGTCGAAATTCATGTCCATGTTCTCCGATAACGTAACCACTGTTTCCCGTGGACAGAATATCGTCTGCGTGCGGTGCCTGACCGGAATGGCGCAGGCTGTCTGCGCGTCCTTCGACAGCCTGAACCGCGAAAACATCGTGGGAACGCTCGCCGGCGAGGATACGATCTTCGTTCTGTGCAGAACCGAAAAGGACGCCGAAACGCTCGCTGAAGATCTTCAGCGTCTGCTGATCCGCGGCTGATCATTCGACAGCCGCCATTTTTCCGCCGTCATTTTCCCGACGGCCAACAGGATGGTTAGAACTAATGTTAAGTAAGCTGTATATTGAAAACATTGCGGTCATTGAACGCGCGGAAATTGATTTCAGCAGGGGATTCAATGTGCTGACCGGCGAAACCGGCGCGGGCAAATCCATTCTTGTCGATTCGATCAACGCGGTGCTCGGGCACAGAACAAGCCGCGAACTGATTCGCACCGGTGCTGATAAGGCATTCGTCAGCGCGGAATTCATCGACGTTTCCCCCTCCGTCCTCGATGAGCTTGCCGGGCTGGGCTATGAGTGCGACCCGGAAAACGGCCCCTCCGTCATGCTCCGCCGTGAAATCCGCGCGGACGGACGCAATTCCGTTCGGATTAACGACCGCCCCGCCAGCATTGCCGATCTCCGCGCTGTCGGCAGATTGCTGATCAATATTCACGGTCAGCATGAAAATCAATCGTTGATGGCGGTTGACCGTCACATGAAATACCTCGACAGCTTCGGCGGCTATACCGACAGGCTTTCAGCATACAAGGGACTTTACAGGGCGTACGCTCTGGCGGCGTTGGAACTGAAGAAAATGGTCACTGACGACGCGGAAAAAGCGCGACGCGCGGATATGCTCCGCTACCAGATCAACGAACTGGAAGCCGCTTCCATCACGGTCGGTGAAACGGAAGCACTCAAAAAACGCAGAAATGCCATTGAAAACGCGGAACGCATTACACTTGCCCTGGGCGGCGCACACGCCATGATCAACGGAACCGATGATTCCGACGGCGCTGCCGGAATGCTTCAGCAGGGCGCGGGACTGCTGTATGACGTGGCAACCGTCTGTGAGGGATCCTCTTCCCTCGCCGACCGGCTGAGCAGCATTGTATATGAACTGGAGGACATTTCCTCCGAATTGTCATCTATGAATGACGAGAATGAATTCAATCCAGCCGAACTGGATGAAATTGAAACCCGTCTGGAAGTTCTTTCCAGAATCCGCCGCAAATACGGCGACGAAAAGGAAGCGTTGGAATATCTCGCCAACGCGCGCGATGAGCTTGACTCCATCGAGCGTTCCGACGAGATCATCGCGGAACTCAAGCGGAAGGCTGTCGAATGCTACAACAGGACGCTTACCGCTGCCGCTGAACTCACCGCCCTTCGCAGACAGGCGGCGGAACGATTCTGTGACGCTGTCTGTGGGGAGCTTGCCTTCCTGGATATGCCCTCCGTCAGGCTGGCTGTGGATATCCGGCCCTGCAACATCGGCATTCACGGCGCGGACACCGTGGAATTCCTGATTTCCGCCAATCCGGGCGAACCGCCCAAGCCTATTGCGAAAATCGCTTCGGGCGGCGAACTCAGCCGTATTATGCTGGCCATCAAGACCGTCCTGGCCGATATCGACGATATCGACACCATGATTTTTGACGAGGTTGACACCGGTATCAGCGGACGCGCCGCCCACAAAGTCGGCGTCAAGCTGCATGAAGTTTCGCGCCGGCGGCAGATCATCTGCATCACCCACCTCGCACAGATGGCCGCGCAGGCCGATTCACACCTTCTCATCCACAAGAACGTGTCCGGCGGGCGCACCTTTACTTCCGTCACGCCTCTTGACTTTGAACAGCGCAAGCAGGAGCTTGCCCGCATCAACGGCGGCGACACCATCACCGAAACCATGCTCCGCACCGCCGAGGAAATGCTCAACAATGCGGGATTTTTTGCGTAATTTGTTTTTTTCATGATTGAGCCAATGGAATTTTAAAAAAACAACAAATATTTTTAAAATTATATTGAAATTTATGCAATTTATTGATATAATTAACTATATGTAAGTTTCATCAAATGCGCAAAGGAATGATTGGTAATGGAAGGTACATCAAAAAAAGACGTCAACAGCTTGGTTGAAACTTTGATGAACGATGCCCATGAGAAAAACGGCAAGCTGCTTTTCAT
>CADCON010000004.1 GCA_902803035.1 uncultured Ruminococcus sp. | reverse complement strand
GAAGATCAGGTTCTTTTTGTTGGCAAAATAGAATCGGTTTTTCTTCCAGCCGGGGAATTTCCCATCGAGATATTCATAGGCGCGGTCGATGAAACGCAGCTTGAAGGATTTGTTCGTGTCGTCGTAGGCGCGCTTGACGCGGGTAAAGATATGTACCAGTATCACCCACTGTATCACCCCGCCGATTTTGTCGTAATCGTTCATCCGGTGCGCTCTTTCCTCGATGATGTCGCACGCCTTGAACACATCGAACGCCTTTTCATCAGAGGAATTGCTGATGGAGTCCCCGCGCAGCCTGCGGTAGGTGTAATGCACATCCGGTACCAGCGCAATTTTGTCTGCGGAGAACAGAATGCCGTAAATAACGGCGACGTCCTCATAATACATTCCGTAGGGAAACAGATTGTCCTCGGTGAATATCTCTCTGCGAATGACCTTGTTCCAGAGATACGGGCGGCAGAGTCTGACCTTTTCTGGGGTTTCGCTGAGGGAAATAACGCCCTCCTGTTTGATTCTGTCCTGCACATGCATGTTGTCCTCGCTGCCGATCACTTCAATGACATTGCCCGCGCAGATATCCGCGCCGTATCTAACCGCGCCGCCATACAACTTCTCAAAGTATTCCGGCTCCACGCAGTCGTCGCTGTCCACGAATCCGATAAACTCCCCTGTTGCCTGCTTCAGTCCAAAATTCCGCGCGTCGGCGACGCCGCCGTTTGGCTTGTCAAAGCCCCGGAACCTGCCGGGATAGTTTTTCTCATATTCCCTGATGATTTCCATTGAATTGTCGGAAGAACCGTCGTTGACCATGATGACTTCCATTGAGTCGATGGTCTGCGCGGCGAGGGAATCAAGGCACCGGGTCATGAATTCCGCTGAATTATAGATCGGTACAATGACTGATACTTTGACGCATTTTTTCATTTTATGTCACCAGTCCTTCCGGAGAATTACAGAATGATCTTCTCGCATTTCCATTCGCCGTGCGCCTTCTCAAACGCCGCCGTCCAGCCGTTGAAGCTCTTTTCCGAGATGACCTCGCTCTGTCCGCCGTGATAGGCGGTGAGCGCCTGTTCAAAGCAGTTCCCCGCAAAGTTTGCCACGACGTCGAAGCGGCTGTCGCCGAGAATCCTTCTGTAATTGTTTCTGATGGCACGCGAATGAAACAATCTCAGCAGGCTCGAAGTGCTTGCCCTTTCAGGGTTGGTGAATGTAGCGTGAAGTGCCGCCGGGATGCTGCGGGGAAGGAGTCCGTTGCGGCAGAGCACACGGACATTGTCATTCACGCGCATGATTTCGTCGGTGCATTTTCCGTTGTCATCAATGAGAAGCGTTACGTCGCTTGCGGAATAATCAATAGCATCCAGCCACGCGAGAATCTTTTCCGTGTGTTCGCCCGGCGCGAAGCGGCCGCCCGCAACGAGTATTTTTTTCTTGGAGGAGGTGTCCGGCCCGACAACGCGGCAGGCGGATTCATCGCCCTGAAAGAGGAGCGCGGCGACCTTTTCGGACACCTTGCCGTCGTCAAATTCGCATGACCACGTCTTCATCTTTTCGTAGGCGCTGCCGAATTCGTCGCGGAGGGTTTCCGCGCGGTTGATCCATTCCGCGATGTCGCCCATGTCGCCCGAATAGGGACCGGGCAGTTCGTGCAGTCCGAAGTACACGCCGCGGTATTCCCTGTAGCTTTCCAGATCGGGTATGTAGAAGATGATCGGACGGTCGGTGAGAAGAAAATCAAAGAAAATGCTGGAATAATCCGACACCAGCACATCGGTCACTGACATCAGCTCGTCGGTGTCGATCGACTGGGGAATATACCGGCCGCTTCTCTTTTCCGCGTCGGACAACAGCTTATAGACCATGGGGTGAGGCTTGATGAGAATCTGATACCTGTCCGTGTCGATATGCGCGGCGAGGAAATCGCAGAATTCGTCATAACGGGCGATGTCCTTGTCGGCGCGGTCGAAGGAAGACCCCTTCCATGTGGGGGCGTAGAGAATGATTTGCTTTTTCTCATCGACGGCGATACCGCGGTTGATGAGCTTTTCAATGATATCGTCCCGCTTGGTGGAAAAAAGAAGGTCGTTTCTCGGATAGCCGTTTTCGATGATCCTGCCGGAATAAATGCCGCCCAGCTTGTAGCTTTCGAGATATATTTTGGTCATGAAACGGCAGGGCGCGATCAGATAATCGGTCAGCAGAAAATTCCGGGTCATGTTGCGGGTGGTGAATTTGCCGTCCGGCACGTCGTAGCCCAGCGTCTTGAGCGGAATGCCGTGCCATGTATTGACGTAGACCTGCTCCGGCTTCTTGGTGAAGTAGAAGGGCAGGGTGTTGTTGACAATGATGAATTTCGCGCTCGTCAGAGCCCTGAAATACCCCCGGCTGTTCTTGCCGACGAATTGCACATTGGTCCAGCCGGCAAATTCGGCGCGGAGCTGCCTGCGTTCGGCGGGATCGTTGATCTGCCAGATATGCACATAATCGTCGAAGAGCCGCGTTTCCATCAGCTGCCGGAAAATCGCGTAAGGGCCGCAGAGCATTCCCGCCCCCTGGTGGGACGAGTAGAAAATCACACCCTCGTCCACGCTGTTCCGCCTGTAGAACCGCGCGTATTTGGCCGCCAATATGATCGTAGGCAGTTTTTTAATGAATTGTCCGATACCCATTCTGGAATCTCTCCTATATCATTTTTCCGGCGTGCCGATCAGAAGTGGTGCTTGATGACACGCTTTTCCGGGGGCGGCGGGGTCATATAGTCGCCGTAAATGGTGGTAAGGATCAGGTCGGTGTCCTGCGGCACCGGGAACATTCCGTCCTCGAAGGGGACGCGCACCGGCTCGCCGAACGCCGCCTTGGGGAAGGTTTCCTTCTGCACCTTATAATAGCTGGCAAGGCAGACGATGTATTGGTTGTCCGGATTGTTGTACCTGACATAATTTTTGTTGATGCAGCGGAAAAGGAAATCCCGCGTCACGAAATGGGAGCAGAAGCGCAGCACCTTCGCGGCGAAGGAATTGGCCTCGGCGGTACCCATTTTCTGCGAGAGCGTACCGCGCAGAATCCGCATTCTGGTTCCCTGCCACGTCTGCCTGAAGGAGGACAGCTTCGGCACATTGTCGAGCGGGAAAATGTCGATCATGGGGCCGTTGTTCGGGGTGACGTGGGCGATGTGGGACTGGCGGAACTTGGGGCTGTCGGTGATCAGACGCACCTTCAGCAGCGGCGTCCAGCAATTCGGCATGGTGGTATAGTGCTGAATCTCGTACTTCTCCCCCATCGCTCCGGGCGCGATTTTCAGGAAGCGTTCGTAGTCGTCCCGCATCATGAGCAGGTCGATGTCGTCGTCCCACGGAATGAATCCCTTGTGGCGCACGGCTCCCAGCATGGTGCCTTCTCCGAGGTAGTAGGGAATATTGTATTCGGCGCAGACCCTGTCGATGTCCTTGAGCATGGCCAGCGTCACCTGCTGCAGCTCATGCACCAGCTCCATGGCTTCCTCCTGCGATTTTTCGGCGGGAGCGGTTGCGGTATGGTTACTCATGTTATATCAAATCCTTTTCCCTCGCAGACGGCATCATCTGCCTGTCTTGCGATAGGGATATTTTTCATATAAAGCTTATAATTATTGATATTGGGAAACTGATACCCCCAGAATATCCAGTACAAGCCGTTTGTTATTCTCTGAAATAGTAATCGACAAATTCAGTATTCACTGAGCGGCGCGACCTCGCCGCGCCCTACTGGTGATCGCGGTTCCAGACGGACCACTTGCTGTTGCCGTCGGTCGCCATGAAGTAATACTCGCGCACCTGTGTGCCGAATTCGTCGGTGTCGGCTTCGCAGTCGAAATAATAATACATTCCGTTGAAGCGCATACGGTTCCAGTAGTGCAGAATGTCACGGCGGAATTCCGTATCGCCGTTAAGCACGAAGCGGCCCTTGATGACGTCGCATTCATAGCCCGCAGCATTGGCAAGCGCCTTGAACAGGGCGGCGTAATGCCGGCTGTCGCCGGTTTCATTCTTGAAATAATAGCGCAGCAGCTTCAGCTCGTCTTCGCTCTTGTCCGACACGGTTTCATAGCGGATGTGCGTGCCGACATAATAATACAAGGCCCAGAGCCGTTCGCTGTCGTTCATATCACTTTTGATCGTTTCCTCCACAATGACCTTGAGCCTGTCGTTGATCGCGTCGTCGGCGGTGTAAACCGGCTCCTTGGAGGAATTGTGGGATACGGCGGAATGCGAGCTGAGCCCGCCCTCGTCGTCCAGACCGCCGAACGCTTCCTTGATGAGGTCATTGATTTCCTCGTCCGTCACGCGCACGCGGGATTCCTCGTTGTAGGCATTATAGCTGCGCTCGTCGAGAAAGATTTCCTCCATCGCGTCCACGCCGGCGGCGGATCCGCGGAAAAGGAAATAATACGCCCCGAATCCCGCGCCGCCGATCAGCGCGATGACCAGCAGTATGATTCCCGCAGCCTTGGCAATGTCAAAAAGGCTCATGTAGCTCATATCGGAAGCCGCCTGATCCGCAAGCACCGTGAAAACCGAGGTCTTCCCCGGCACAGGCACCAACCGCCACGGGTCAATATCAATGGTGCGGTTGATTCTGCGCCAAAGCTCTTCCTTCTCGTCGGATGTGAGGGTGTCCGGCGGATCCGTGAGCGTCTTCTCATGGAGAAGGGAAAGCTTTTCCCGCCGCACCAGAAAACGCATGGTCCTGTCCACCTGCTTGCGCTGCCAGTATTCCACACTGGGGGCCTTGCGGAGGTCGGATATGTCAAAATACATCTCAATGAACGCTTCGCGGCAGACAATCATGGTGTCGCTGTGATTCAGGCAGCGTTCAAAGGCATAGCTGAACACCCTGTCACAGGTCTTATTGTAAAACTGCAGAAAGGTCTCCCTTTTCTTCTGATATTTCTTCCTGTTCGCCAGACGCGCCAAAAAATCACCGCCTTGTCCGATAGTATCTGATTGAATTCAGTATATCAAACATGGCGGTGATTTACAAGTGTCTAATTGTTACATTTCTTCAAACAGATGAACCGGCGCGGATCAGTCCTTTGCCGCCAGCCGCTTTTCGATAAGGGCAATGACCTCTTCCAGCGTGCGGAGGCGGGCGTATTTCTTGTCGTTGGATTCGACAATGATCCACGGGGCGTTCGGGGTATTGGTCTTTTCGATCATCTCGTTGACCGCCGTCTCATATTCGCCCCACTTCGCGCGGTTGCGCCAGTCCTCGTCGGTGATCTTCCACTGCTTGGAGGGAGTATTCTGACGGGCGGTGAAGCGGACAAGCTGCTCGTCGCTGTCGATGTGCAGCCAGAATTTCACCACGATCGCGCCGAAGCTGGTCAGG
>CADCON010000003.1 GCA_902803035.1 uncultured Ruminococcus sp. | reverse complement strand
TAGAGCGGCGCCTGTTTGTCCGCGTCGGTGAAGCCCTGCTGCACCATCAGCACCTTCCGGAACACCGAATCCTCCGGATCCATGAAATGCACGTCGCAGGTGGCTACCACCGGCTTGCCCAGCCTGTCGCCCAGCGCGATGATCTTTTTGTTGATGTCAATCAGTTCCTGCCGGCTTTTGACGACGCCCTCCCGCAGCATGAATTCATTGTTGCCGAGGGGCTGCACCTCCAGGTAATCGTAAAAGGCCGCGATCTTTTCAATATCCGCTTCGCTGCGCCCCAGCAGTATCGCCTGGTACAGCTCGCCCTGTTCGCACGCGCTGCCGATGAGCAGCCCTTCCCGCCGCCTGATGATCTCGCTGCGGGGAATGCGCGGCTTGCGGTGGAAATATTTCAGATTGGACGCCGAAATCAGCTTGTAGAGATTCTTCAGACCCACCAGATTCCGCACGAGAATGATCATGTGATTCGGGCGCAGCTTGGTGGTGTCGGTGGACTTCGCGCGGGTGTTGATCTCGTCCACGCGGCTCACGCCGTATTCCTTGGCCAGCAGCTCAAATTCCTTCTGCACGATCTGCGCCAGCGCGAGCGCGTCGTCGCACGCCCTGTGATGCTCGAAGGGCGGAATCTCCAGATATTCGCCCACCGTGTCCAGTTTATGGTTCTTCAACGTCGGATGCAGCGCGCGCGCCAGCGGCACCGTGTCGATATAGGGCGGGTCGAAGGGTATGCCGCAGCGTTCGCACGCCGCTTTCATGAAGCCTGTGTCAAATTTCGCGTTGTGGGCGATGAAGACCGGATGCTCCCCGCTCCATTCCAGAAAGGCGCGTATCGCTTCCGCTTCCCCCGGCGCGTCCTTCACCATTTCGTCCGTGATATGCGTCAGCTCCGTGATCTTTTCGGGTATGTGCATTCCGGGATTCACAAAGCTGTTGAAGCTGTCCTGTATCTCGCCGCCCCTGTACCGCACCGCGCCGATCTCCGTGATGCGCTCGGTCGCCGCGCTGAGTCCCGTCGTTTCCAGGTCGAACACGATGAATTCCCCGTCGATCGGACGCGTGTCCTCTCCCCGGACGATTTCCACCATGTCGTCAATATAGTACGCCTCGATGCCGTACAGAATCTTGATGGGCTTGCCGTTCTTCTTGCACGCCTTCGCCGCGTTCATCGCGTCGGGAAACGCCTGCGCCACCCCGTGATCCGTGATCGCAATGGCGGTCATGCCCCAGTCGGCCGCCCGCTTGACCAGCTTGTCGGTGGGGGTCATCGCGTCCATCGCCGACATATTGGTGTGCAGGTGCAGCTCCACCCGCTTCACCGGCGCGTTGTCCGCCCGTCTGGTCTCCTTCATGACCGCGATGCACTGCGGACGGATGGCGAATTCGTGGTCGAAATCGTCGAATTTATATTCGCCCTGCAACGCGACGCAGACGCCGTCGCCCAGCTTTTGCAGGAATTCGTCCTCGTCCTTCTTGACAATCATTTTCACCGTCACCGACGAGGTCTTGTCGGTCAGATAGAACGACACGATGATCTTGTCCCCCGCCTTGGTGACCTTCGTGCTGTAATTGAACAGGCTGCCGTAGACCGTCACCTTCTTGTAATTCGGGTTCAGATCCTCCATGGCGACGGCGGGAATGCCCTTGGGACTGCCGAAAATCACTTCCGGGTCGCGGTATCTCTCCGGTATTCCTTCAAAGGTCAGGTTCGCCGCGCCCTCCTGCACCTTCACCTTCTTCGCCCTGACCTCGCCGGTGAATTCCGGACGGTCGGGCATCGGCGGCGCGGACGCCTCCCACGGCGGCGGGCCGCCGGCGGGATTCTCCGCGGGCGCGGACGATGCGGGCTGCGGGTCGGGAAGCTCCGCCGGCAGCGGAATCCGCCGCGACGCGGTTTCGTCATAGCTCAGCTTCAGCTCAACCTGCCTGCCGAATTCCTCCCGCACCAGCGCGGTGAATTCGTCGCTGAAATGCTTCTCGGCAAGCAGCTTCAGCGCGTTGTGCGCCAGCTCGCAGCTTATGACCGAACGCTCGCTGTCCCACGTCCACCGGCAATTCGTGAAGGAGCCGTTCACCGTCGAAATGCGGCGTTTCAGCTCCATGATCAGATCGTCCGCCACCGACCGGTTGAAGCATTTTTCCGGGAAGCGCGGGCGTATCATCACCGACGAAAAGCCGTATTTTTCGCGGATGTCATGCTCCGCTTTAAACAGAAGCTCGCGGTCGATGTATTCGCAGAACTGCGCCCACACCGTCATCGCCCGGCATCTCTCGGTGAAGCGGATCCTCGTGACGTCCCCGTCGCCGATCTGCCGCACATGATAGCTCTCCGCCGCTTCCGCAAATATATCCGATATTTTGCTTGTCATCCGACTTGTGTTCTCCTTATCAATCGCCGATATCGTCTACAAAGAGGTATCTCTGCTTCGCGTACGCTTTGAATTCCTCCGTGGTCATGAGCTTTTCCTTCCCCTTCAGGCTTCTGTTGTCGATCAGCGTCAGCGACTCCAGGGAATTAAAGACGGTGCGCGAACCATTCTTGTAAATGCACAGTCTGTGCAGGTTGTACTCTGTGATAACGCTTTTATCCGTATAGACGATGAAGCTGTCGCGGTTGGCTCTCAGCACGTCAACGTCGTCCACCACATGCCATTTTCCTCCCGTGTAGTACGCAAGGACATATTCCGCGTCGTCCTTTATATCCACCGCGTAGAGCGGATGCGTATAGCCGGTTCCCCTCGCCTTGTAAAAATCGTTGTCGTCGGTCGGCATGAGCATTTCCTCAAAGACGACATAGTAATACCCGAAATAAGTCGCCGGAATCATGACCGCCACCGCCAGAATGACGGCGGCTATCTTGACAAAAAGCATGACGCGCTTTCTGCGCTTGTAACGAATGATTTTTTCTTCCGAAGTGAGCTGTCGCTTCGCCTTTTTCGCCTTTTTCGCCATCAGGGTTTCCTCCGTTCTCATTGCTGACTGCATCAGCCCATCATTACAGTTTTTCGATTTCCTTGAGAAGCTCGCTGAGAAGCTGGTCCTCCGGCACCTTCCGCAGGACCTCGCCCTTCTTGAAGATGAGCCCGCAGCCCACGCCGCCGGCAATGCCGATGTCCGCTTCGCGCGCTTCTCCGGGGCCGTTGACCACGCAGCCCATGACCGCGACCTTGATGTCCTTGTCCACGTCCTTGAGCGCCTCCTGCACGTCCTCCGCCAGCTTGATGAGGTCGATGCGCGTCCTGCCGCAGGTCGGACAGGAAACGAATTGCACGCCGCCCTTGCGGACGTCCAGCGCGCGCAGAATGTCCCTGGCCGCGTACACCTCGCGCACCGGATCGGCTGTCAGCGACACGCGCACCGTGTCCCCGATGCCGTCCATCAGCAGCGACCCCAGCCCCGCCGAGGATTTGATGAGCCCCATGCGCTCGGTTCCCGCTTCGGTCACGCCGAGATGCAGCGGGTAGTCGCACCGTCCGGCAGCCAGACGGTAGGATTCCACCATCGTCTGCACGGTGGAGGATTTCATGGAGATGACCGTGTCGTAAAAATCGTATTTCTCCAGCAGCGAAACGTGATAGAGCGCGCTCTCCACCAGCGCTTCGGCTGTCGGCGCGCCGTACTTCGCAAGGATGGATTTCTCCACCGAGCCGGAATTCACCCCCACGCGGATCGGAATGCTCCGCTGACGGCAGGCTTCCACGACCGCCTTGACGTGGCTCTCGTCGCCGATGTTGCCGGGATTGATGCGGATTTTGTCCACGCCCGCCGCCGCTGATTCGATGGCCAGCCGGTAGTCAAAATGAATGTCCGCGACAATCGGCACCGACACCGCCTCCTTCAGCGCGGCAATCAGCTTCACCGCCGGCATATCCGGCACCGCCGCACGGATGATTTCGCAGCCCGCCGCTTCCAGCGCCTTCGCCTGCGCCACGCTGCCTTCAATGTCCGTGGAGGGCTTGTTGAGCATCGACTGAATCGTGATCGGCGCGTCGCCGCCGATGTACAGCGATCCGACCTTCACCTTGCGGCTCTTTCTTCTTTCCATCATCAAAATCCGTCCTTTCAGAGAATCGTTTTGTGCCAGTTTCTTTCAAATGCGCGCAACTATCCAAGTATAATTGATTACAACTATTATACCATACGATTCTCCAATTGGCAAGAAAATACGGGAAATGACGGACAAAAAAATTCCCCGTGGAAAATTCGTCCTTTCTATGTACTTCCACGGGGTTTTATTGTATAATCAGATTGAATGACACAGGGGGGATTGGATGATGCACGAGATCATGGCAAAGAGCATTCTTTCGGCGGGGAACGGTATGAATCTCTACCGCGGCTGTTCCCACGGCTGCATTTACTGCGATTCCAGAAGCAGATGCTACGGCATG
>CADCON010000002.1 GCA_902803035.1 uncultured Ruminococcus sp. | reverse complement strand
CTGGGCTGCAAGACGCTCTACATTCCCAAAGCCAATGCCGCCGAGGCTTCCGTGGTGGACGGAATAACGATCTACGCCGTCGGACAGGTCGGCGAGATTCTTGCGCATCTTTCGGGAAAGACGGAACTCTCTCCCGTGAAATCATCCGATTATCCCGAAAAGCCGTCGTCAGGGCAAGACGTGGATTTTTCTGACGTGCGCGGGCAGGAGGCCGCCAAACGCGCGCTGGAGGTGGCCGCGGCGGGAGGACATAATGTGCTGCTGATCGGGCCGCCGGGTTCGGGCAAAAGTATGCTTGCCAAGCGGCTGCCGTCCATCCTTCCGGCCCTGACGTTCGAGGAATCCATTCAGGTCACCAAAATTCATTCGGTGGCGGGAATACTTCCCCCCGACACCCAATTGATACGGGAACGCCCCTTCCGTTCACCGCATCACAGCGCGTCCTCGGTGGCTCTCGCAGGCGGCGGACGGATTCCCGGCCCCGGCGAGGTTTCGCTCGCTCACAACGGCGTGCTGTTTCTCGATGAACTGCCCGAATTCGACAAGTCGTCGCTTGAAATCCTTCGTCAGCCGTTGGAGGATCATCAGATCACCATCTCCCGCAGCGGGGGAAGAATCACCTATCCCTGCGATTTCCAGCTCATAGCCGCGATGAATCCGTGCCAGTGCGGGTATTTCGGGCATCCCACCAGGCAATGCACCTGCCGCAGGGGGGCTGTCGCCAAATATCTCAGCAAGATTTCCGGGCCGCTTCTCGACCGCATGGATATCCATTGCGAGGTGCCGCCGGTGGAATACAAGGATCTGTCCCAGGCCACTCCCTCGGAAAGCTCCGCCGCGATCAGGGAGCGGGTCAACAGGGCAAGGCAGCTTCAGCTGGAGCGGTTCGGCGGCAGCGGCATCAGCTGCAATGCCCGCATTGTGCCCGCTAAGCTGCATGAATTCTGCCGGATGACGCAGGAGGCTTCGCGCATCCTTCAGATGTCGTTTGACAGGCTCAAGCTGTCGGGGCGCGCCTATGACCGGATTGTGAAGGTCGCCCGCACCGTCGCTGATCTCGAAGGAGAGGACGTCATCAGCACCGCGCACATTATGGAAGCCATTCATTACCGCACACTGGATCGTGAATACTGGAACAACTGATGCTGATCGGCGATCACAAGCAGATCATTCGTATGAATGAATCCCATGCCGGAGAAATTTCTTCCCGCGGCATGGGACTTTTTTGTTGTTCTACAGAATCATGCCATCCTTCCGCGGGAAAAAAATCCGGTTTCTCCGACATTTTACGCGCATATTTGCGGGACTCCGCATAATATATTAATAAGTGGGCAAAGGCGTCGGAATGCCCGCCGGTTGTGAACAATTCATTAATTATCCGCCCGAATGTGACTATATGAATCCGATATGGCAAAAATATCATTGCGGAGGCGGAAAGCCCCGCATTCACGAAGTGAAAAGCAGAGAGGACGATGACGATCCATATGAATGTAAGACGAGGAGATATATACTACGCGGATTTGAGCCCTGTCGTTGGATCTGAGCAAGGCGGCGTCCGTCCTGTACTTATTGTGCAGAATGACGTCGGCAACAGGTTCAGCCCCACTGTCATTGCCGCGGCGATTACCAGCCAGACCGAGAAATCCCATCTTCCCACCCATATCTATGTCCAGTCGGTGGAATGCGGTCTGCATAAGGATTCCGTGGTGCTTCTGGAGCAGATCCGCACGCTGGACAAGCGAAGGCTCAAGGAGTGTATGGGACGGCTGGAGGACAGCACGATGGATAAGGTGGACCGCGCGATTTCCATCAGCTTCGGTCTGGGACACGATGACGGGAATATCCGCAAGGCCAATTGACAACAGGCTCCGTTCTGCCCCTTACGGCGCGGAACGGAGCGGGTACATATTTTTTTTCGGACAGACAAGGCGTTGCCGGAACGTTTCAGAAGAGCTTCATGATCTCGGTCGGGTGTAGATGCGGCTGAAGCGCGCCGTTGACCGCCGCCGCAATGAATCTCGCCGCGCGGTCGGTGAGAAGGTCGATTTCCTTTGGCGTAATCATCATTCTGCCGGCTGATTCGCAGGGGGATTCCGGGCGAAGCTCCGCAACGGTGGGTACGCCCATGGAAATCACCTTGGTACCCAGATAGGAGCTGTCGATGCAGGGGCGGTCATTTCCGACGCCGGACCCGGGCGAGATGCCGCTGTCGCAGATCTGCAGCGTGCGGCCGAGTCTCGAAAGACTGCGCGCCGCCATCGCGTCGATCACAATCACCGCCGAAGGCTTCAGCCCCGCGCAGAGCCATCGTATGTGTTCGGCGGCTTCTATGCCGGTCTGACCGAGAACGCCCGGCGCGATTACCGCCGTGCTTCGCAGGGGGGACAGACCGCACTTCTCGGCCAGTTCCCCCGGAATGTGGCGCGAAGCGAGTATTCTGCCCGCCGATTTCGGGCCGATGGAATCGGGCGTTATCGAAGCGTTGCCAAGCCCCGCCGTCAGAATGCATCCGTGCGCGGGAAGCAGCTCGCGCAGTATTTCGGAGGCGGCTTCAAAGCACTGGTCCGGCTCAAATGCCGCGTCAGAAAACGGCAGCATTTCCAGCGTGTAGTATTTGCCCTGCGGTTTTCCTACCCGCTCCGCGGCGCCGCTGTCGCCAATTACCGTGCGGGTGATCGTCACTCCGTCGCGCACCGTCACCTCGGTGGCGATGCCTGAGGCGTCGTCTATTGATTCCGCAAGCTCTAAGGTCAGGTCGGTTCTGTCATTCATTGCCTTTTTTTCTCCCTTCGACTGTTGTGCTCACATTATTCTGCCCGTGACGGAGGGCAATTATTCATAATTACAGGGCCTTTTTTGAAAAATCGGTTGTGTAAATATCACATGACTGAATTATTTTTGAAAAAAACAAAAAAATGTGTTGCAATTTATTTTGATCCGTGGTAAAATTGATTCATGCGACTGAACCCGAATAAGGAGGTGTTTATTGTGCCCAATATTAAGTCCGCAAAGAAGAGAGTGCTTGTTACCGCCAGCAAGACGGCCCGCAACAAGGCTGTTAAGTCACGCCTGAAGACCACCATCAAGAAGGCTGAGGCAGCTATCGCTGAGGGCGGCGACAGCCAGGAGGCAATCCGCCTCGCTATCAAGAGAATTGACCAGGCTCAGGCAAAGGGCATTCTCCACAGGAATACCGCCGCCAGAAGAAAGTCAAAGCTCGTCCGCAAGCTCAACCGCGCATAATTGAGCAGGAAACCGGATGACCCGGCGTATTCTGTAAAAGCCAGTGCTGCGAAATGCAAAATCCGGCGGTGATGAGTCATTGCCGTCAAAAGCGGAGTGATGTGCCTGTCATGGTTACGGCATATCGCTGCGCTTTTATTTTTCTTTAAAAACTGATGAATGTTGTGTAAATTGTACCAAATACGCATTGACAAACGGGATAAAAACGTGTAATATATTTTTAAGTGAATGAATGGCCAAACGATTGGCATGATAGCTATTTTCACTGACAGTTATTCTTTTATAAGGAGTGTTGTTTTATGGATAAGAAACAGGAATCGTTGAGTCTCTGGACGATAATCGGGTTGATCGCTGCTGTGGCGGCTGTCGTTGCTTCTATCACAACAGCTATGATCATCATCAAGAAGAAAGAGAAAGAGAAGGAAGACCGCGAACTGCAGGAGTACCTCGATTATTCCATCCAGTAATCTGAACCGCTTCTCTTTCCGCGCCTGGTGCCGCGACCTCTTTTTTTGTCCGATAAACAGCGGGACTTTGTCAAGACAATTGACGGATTCCCGCCGTTTGTTGTTTTTATTGACAGATCGTTGAGGAAAGCTGTTATGCAACGAGCAGAATTCTGATGATAGAGGACTGCCCGGACATGAGATGACAGCCGGCGGCAGAGAGGTGAAATGCGCGGCGAAGGAATACCTCGGAGATGACAATGCCGTAAAGACCGCGTCAGCAATCCGCGATGCAAGTCCGAAAGGCTCAGCCCCGGAACGCGGCACATTGAAACGGTCCGGGCATTGGGCTATACTGGCTCCGCAAAGCCCAATAATCCGTCCGCCCGGAAAAGGCGGCCGGAAAGAACCGATGAATTGAGATGACATGACAAATGATAGCCGGAACCCCCGAAACATTTGCCGTCCTGACTGAGAAAGTGTCGGGATGGCGGTCGGAAGACAAAATCAGCGGAATACTTCATATCTGCATTAACGGCGTCGCGTACCCACGCAAGCCGCGCCCCACGGATGTCGAGCGGGATATCCGCCGCCTTTTTGACGAGAGCGTGTCTGCCTTTGCCTGCCCCAAGATCAGCCGCAAGCTCTTCGGGAGGAAGGGCAGGAAGCTCTTTAATCGTCTGAGGGAGATGAGATTTCCGCAGTATTACTCCACTGACAGCGAAGCGAAGGAGGACCGCCGCTATGACGCCGTATTCATCGGCCCCGCGACGGCGGGTTATCATGTTTTTGTGCTCAGTGACGGTCAGAATGTCCGTCTGCTGATCGGCAGGCGCAAAAAGAGAAAGCACGGAGGCAGACTGCGCTATATTGACGATGTGACAATCAGCGCGGAAGAATACCAGAGGACGGTCAGCCGGCTTTACCTCTTCTATCGCGGTACGATAGAAGGCGGATCCGCCCAGCGGACGCCGGAACGCGCCGAAGGCAGCGAAGTAAAATCATAAAAATTCAATCCATCCCGTAAATCCGCCGTTTTCCATCGTTTTGCCGGGTTTACGGGGCTTTTTTACCGGGAAAATCCGGGCATAGCCCGATGGGGGCGACAGAAAGGAAACAGGGGAGTGGGGAGATTTGACGGAAGAAAATACGAAATATTCAATTGCGATGGGCGCGTGGAATTCGGTGTTTGCCGTTCCGACGCGCGTCGTTGACGATCATATGAAGCTCGCGGGCGCGGCGCAGCTCAAGGTGCTGCTCTATCTGCTCCGGCACGCGGGGGAGGAGGTCACGCTGGACAAGCTGGCGTTCGCAATAGGGCAGAAGCCTTCCGACACAAAGGACGCGCTGGATTACTGGGTGAACTGCGGATTGCTCGGAAGCGGCGCGGTCGCCGGGCAGGAATGCCCACAGGCTCCGGAAGTCCGTAAGGAGCCGGACCCGGCTGTCCGGACTGAGGAGACGCGGCTGCCCGAAGCGTCGGTCAGCAACGCGCTGGGCCAGCCGCAGAGCGGCAAGACCCCCGCCCTGAGGGAGAAGATCCGCTATCCGTTCGACGAATGCATGAAATTCGTGGCGGAGGACACGCAGCTTCGCAATATGCTGACCGCGGTGGAATCGACGCTCGGCAAGCAGCTCACGCACACTGAGGTGACCTGCTTTGTGACGCTGGTCAGGTGGCACGGGCTTCCCTGCACGGTCGTGCCGATGCTGGTGCAGTACTGCAAATCCATCGGCAAATCGGGTCTTGCTTACATTGAATCCACCGGAATCGGATGGGCGGGAGAGGAAATCGACAACTTCGAGAAGGCGGAGAAGAAAATTTCCGCCCTGACAGCCCGCCGCAGAGCGTGGACTACTGTCCGCAACGCCCTTGAAATTCCCGAACGCAAGCCGACAGACAGCGAGCTGAAATACTGCGACCTGTGGATCAATACGCAGCACATAGAAGTGGATCTGATACGCCACGCCTACGACAAATGCGTCAACAAACAGGGCAAAATGAGCTTCAGCTACATGAACGGCATTCTCAAACGGTATTTTGAACAGGGCATCACCGATGCGGTTTCCGCCCTGAAGCTCGACGAGCAGCAGCGCGAGGCAATGGAGGCGAGAAGGGCGGCCGGTGGCGTTTCGGAATCCGGCAAGCGTAAAGGGCGGTACAGCGAAACCTATTCCACCGAGGAGATCGAAGCCATTCTCGACGAGGAGTGGGCGAGTCAGGTTTCGCAGAGCACCGGAGATTACAATTACGACGATTAGTCTGACAGAGGAAGGAACATGAACCATGGCATATTCACGCGAGGTTTACGATCAGGCGAAGTCCCTGCTGGACGCCTACCGCAGGCAGGCAGTGAGCGAAAACGATGAGCGGCGGAAGGCATTCATTGCCGCCAATCCGGAGTACGGGAGACTGGAAACCGAGATCGCCCAGACGTCAATCAGACTCACAAGGGTCATGCTCAGCGGAGAAAAGGATATTTCGCGCACTGTCGGGGAGATTCGTGACAACAATCTTGCCATGCAGCAGCGTCAGCTTGAAATATTGCGCGAGAAAGGCTGCCCCGACGATTATCTGGAGCCGAAATACCATTGCCGGCTGTGCGGCGATACGGGATTTGTGGACGGGAAGATGTGCGCCTGCTTCAGGGAGATTCTGCGGAAGACCGCCTACGAGGAGCTGAATCGCTCGACCCCGCTGGAGCTTTGCTCCTTCCAGAGCTTTTCGCTGGATATTTATCCCGAAAAGGCCGCCAATAATTCCCGCCTTCCCCCCCGTGTGGTCATGGAAGGCGTCAAAAAACGCTGCTGGGATTATGCCAATTCCTTCAGCCTGCATTCCGAAAATCTGCTTTTCCAGGGCGGGGTGGGGCTTGGAAAAACCCACCTGTCGCTGGCCATTGCGGGCAAGGTGATCAGCAAGGGATTCGGCGTGATCTACGGCTCCGCCCAGAATTTCTTTACCACCATCGAAAATGAGCATTTCGGCAGGGGTGAGGACAAGCAATACACCCTCGATCTTCTCAAATCCTGCGATCTGCTGATTCTCGACGACATAGGAACCGAATTCGTCACCCCGTTTTCCACCGCAGTGTTCTACGATATCATCAATACCCGCCTGCTTCAGCGCAGACCGACTATCATCAGCACGAATCTCAGCATTAAGGGCATTGGCGAAAGGTATGATGAGCGCATTACCTCCCGATTATCCGGCAATTATACGAGAGTGCAGTTTTTAGGAAGCGATATCAGAATCGAACTGAAAAAGAAAACCTACAGAAACGACTGAATGATTGCTCCGGCAACTGAATGTTGATTATGCTGAATCAGAAAACATCGGTACGATGAATAAAAAAACTCCGCGCCATTCACTTCCGTCGGGCAGTGATCGGCGCGGTTTTTTTAACTGTATTCGGCTCCTTCGGGGAGCGTATTGGTGTAAATGGTCTTTGCCAGCGGCTTGTAGCGGTCGTAGGAAAGCTTCTTTTTCTCAACGAGTTTTCCGTCCTGGTAGACGTATTTCCAGACCTTGATGACCTTGCCGATATCCCCGCCGGAGGTTTTTCCGTTGGGATTGTCCGCGTTCGGCCTTTTGTAATATGTTTCGTAGGGCGTCTTTTCGCTGACCTCCGCTTCCAGCTTGGTTTTGACGCCGTCCGCTGTGCCTGTGATGGTGGCGGTGAGCTTTCCTTTTTCGTGGGTGAGCCTGATTTTGATGGGATATTCCTTGTTGTTGCGGAAACGGAAATCCAGATTCCCCCAGTCCACCGTCGCGTCGCACCCTTCGGTCGGCCAGTAATGAATGACATAGATGTGATTGTGCCGCTCGGTGATCTTGAGATTGGCATACAGCGCGGCGCAGTAGATCGTGGTGGACACCTGACAGATGCCGCCGCCGTAATCCTCGCTGGAACCGGACGACAGGTACACCGGCGCCTTCATGAATCCGTTCTTGGCGGTGCGCCGGCCGACGATATTGTTAAAGGAGAATTCCTCGCCCGGCTGCAGAATATAGCCGTCCGTGAAGTCCCCGTAGGTGTTGATGTTGTGCGCGGCGCGCTCCACATTGTTGGCGCGTTCCTTGGAGGAGCCTTTGTAGGAAGTGGTGCAGGTGGACAGTTCGTCAAGACAGTAGGGCGCGCGCACCATTTTCAGACTGATTTCCGGGTAGGTGAGGGCGAGAGTGATCACCCATTTTGTTTTGTCCGACTGCGTGCTGATGAGATTCCGCGCCGCCTGCAGGTCGAAGTCCTTCCCGATGACGTCGGCGGTGAATTTTGGATTTCCCGACGGATCCTCTGTGACGGAGGCGTCGGAAGGGTCGCATCTGACCTCGTTGTAGATTTTGTCGATATCCACTTCCGGCGCGGTCAGCGTGACGATATTGGCGGTGATGGGGCTGTAATCGTCGGCGGCTATGCGCGCGATGATCTCGGAAATCAGGCTGTCGAAGTCGATTCCCACGCCGTCGGAGCCTTTGTAGACCGTGAGCTTGTTGCCGCTGATTTTGTATTTCGGCGCGATCATCGGCGTGCCGTATTCCTTCGCCAAACGGTAAATGAAGTCGCGCACCGCCGTTTCATTGAAGCAGAGATTGCCCCTGGTGGTGATGACCTTGGTCTTCTCTCTGCCCTTGCCGTCACGGAAGCTCACTTCCTCCGAATGCCCGTCCTCGCTGGGCGAAGAGGTGAATTCGTAATCCCCCAGCCGGAATTCCGCGTCCTTCCCGTCCACCTTCAGAATGAACCGGCGGTTGGCGAGATTTTCCGACACGGCGGGCTGAAGCGAGAGCGCGACAATTTCCGGCGTCATATAGGGCAGCGAATTACGCACCTTGATGGGATACATCGTGACCGCCAGAATGTAATACAGGGAGCCGAAAAACACCAGCAGCACGATGGCAATGCCGGCATAAAGCTGTATTCCGCGCTTTTTCATGTCTTCTGTCTTTGTCTTCCAATCGGTTCTGGCATATCTGTGTCCGGAATTCATAGTTAAAGCATCCTTCTTAATTTTATCAAATCAAAGTGTGCTGTCGTCCAGGGCTTTCAGTTCAAGGAACCAGAATCCGCCGGCTTCCATGGCGTCGGGATCGCATTCGGTGAGCCTGTCCTCCAATTCGCCCAGCATCCCGTGCGGAATCCTGAAATCCGCGGCGAAACGGGGATTGCGGCGGTTGACGTCCGCCATGAATGCATCAAAAACGACAATGCTGCCGTAGAGAGCTTCCAGCGAGGAATTGAGAATCCACGGCTCGTCCGGTTCGTCGCTGTCAATGATCAGCAGCTGGCCGGTTGAATTTTGCAGACAGATGACGCTTCCGTTGGCAAGACTGCCGACCGGAAACAGCCCTCTGCCGGAAAGCGCGCCCTCGGGCGTCTTCATGGCGGTAAAGTGAAGCCATGGCTCGGCGTCCCGCGGCAGTCCGAAGTCCGTCAGCGCGCGGAAGTCGGATTCGCTCATTCCTTCGCGTGCATCCGCCGGAATGGCGTACCGTGTCATCGGGGAATGCTTCCATAGGGAGGTGAATTGTTCAGGCGTCATTGAAGCATCAGTTCCTTTTCTGAGTGTACCATCGTAGATAAATACTATTTTACCACTCCGGAGCCGGTTAGTCAATAGCCGCTTTCGGAATGGCGCGGGACGCTATCCGCAGAACGGCTGCTTTTTGAAGTGATACAAAACAGACTCTTATATAAAATGCTTGAATTTATATATATTGTATGCTATAATCAATCTGCTGCCATCATTTCCGCCGATTCCGCGCCGGAAAAGACGCCCCTGCACCGGCTGCTACGGCGCTGCTTCCGGGCCTGCCGGCGCGTTGGGCGAATGATGAACAGGCACTTTATTCACATTGCAAGGGAGTTTTTTACGTGAGCGATTTTAAGATATCCACCAAATGCGTACAGTCGGGTTACAGCCCGAAAAACGGCGAGCCGCGCGTCCTGCCGATCGCGCAGAGCACCACCTACAAATACGATTCCTCGGTGCAGATGGCCAAGCTCTTCGATCTGGAGGAGGACGGCTTTTTCTACACCCGCCTTGCCAATCCCACCGTTGCGGCTGTCGAAGCGAAGATTGCCGACCTCGAAGGCGGCGTGATGGCGATTCTCACCAGCTCCGGCCAGGCGGCTTCGATGTATTCCGTGCTGAATATCTGCAAGGCGGGCGACCATCTCATCAGCTCGTCGGCCATTTACGGCGGCACCTTCAATCTTTTCAACAAGACCCTGCGCGACATGGGCCTGGAGGTGGATTTCATCGATCCCGACGCCTCCCCTGAGGAAATCGACAGGCTCTTCAAGGACAACACCAGATGCGTCTTTACCGAAATGCTTTCCAATCCGGCTCTCACCGTACTCGATCTGGAAAAATGGGCGAATGCCGCTCATTCGCACGGCGTTCCGCTGGTGGTGGACAATACCTTCCCGACCGCTATCAACTGCCGCCCGATTGAATTCGGCGCGGACGTGGTGGTGCATTCCACCAGCAAGTACATGGACGGCCACGCCTGCGCGCTCGGCGGCGTGGTGGTGGACAGCGGCCGTTTTGACTGGAGAAACGGCAAATATCCCATGTTCACCCAGCCCGACGAAACCTATCACGGCGTTGTGTATGCCGATCATTTCGGGCCTGCCGCCTACGGCGCGAAGATCAGGGTGCATCTCATGCGCGATATGGGCGCGATGATGGCGCCCCAGAATGCCTTCCTGCTCAACCTCGGTCTGGAAACGCTCCACCTGAGAATGCCCAGACATTGCGAGAACGCCATGGCGGTGGCGAAATTCCTGGAAAAGGATGAGCGCGTGGCTTGGGTCAATTATCCGGGACTTCCCGGCAACAAATATTACGAGCTGGCCAGGAAATATATGCCGGGCGGCACCTGCGGCGTTGTGTCCTTCGGTGTGAAGGGCGGCAGGGAGGCCGCGACCCGCTTCATGGATTCGCTGCGCCTTGCGGCGATTGTGACCCACGTCGCCGACGCGCGCACCTGCGTGCTTCATCCGGCGAGCACCACCCATCGCCAGCTCAATGACAGGGAATTGGCGGAATGCGGCGTTTCTCCCGACCTCATCCGCTTCTCCGTCGGCATCGAGGACGTGGAGGACATCATCGCCGACATCGATCAGGCGCTCCAGGCCGCGACCAGATAATCCGCGCGTTTTTCTCCCCGGATAACGGAAGCCGGCTCTTGGGAAAATATACTCCCTCCGTCTCGCCTGCGGCGATCCACCTCCCTCAAGGAGGGAGGCAAATAAGGCCCGCCAGCTTGCTGGCCCGCCAGCTTGCTGGCGTGGCTGACTGGGGGGAGTGCCTAAGATGTGGATAGTGAATAGAAAATAGATAACTGCCCCGGAATGCCTGCGCGGGCATTTTGGGAGCAAGAATGTACGATTGCGTCAGGAAGGATTATACTTCAATGAAACTGGGACTTGTGCTGGAAGGCGGCGCGATGCGCGGCCTGTATACCGCCGGCGTGCTGGACGTACTGATGGACAATGGCATCAGAGCGGACACGGTGATCGGCACGTCGGCCGGCGTGCTTTTCGGCGTGAATTACGCCTCCGGACAGCGCGGAAGGGCGTTGCGCTACAATAAGAAATACGCGCCCAAGGGCTGCTATATGGGACTTCGCTCGCTGCTGACCACCGGCAACATCATCAATAAGCAGTTCGCCTATTACGACCTGCCCTCCAAGCTGGATGTTTTTGATGAAGCGGCGTTTGAAGCCTCCGGCATCGCGTTTTACGCCACGGTCACCAATGTCGAGACCGGAGAAGCGGAATACATCCGGATCACCAACGGCTTTGACCAGATGGAGGTCATGCGGGCGACCGCTGCCATGCCGTTCGTTTCCAGAATCGTCGGATACGAGGGCAAAAAGTACCTTGACGGCGGCGTGGCGGACAGCATTCCGGTGGACCGGTGTCTGGAGATGGGCTGCGACAAGGTGGTCGTGGTGCTGACCCGTCCGATCGATTACCGCAAGGGGAAGAGCCGCCCGTGGCTTGCCAATTGGATGTACGGCAAAAAGTACCCCAAGGCGGCCGAACGGATCAACCGCCGCCCGGAGGAATACAACGCCTGCGTGGAAAAAATCATCGCAATGGAACAGCGCGGGGAAATCTTCGTGATACGCCCCTCGCGGACGGTGAAGGTCAGGCACATCGAGCGCAACACGGACAGGCTGCAGGAGATCTACGATCTCGGCGCGGCGGACTGTGCCGGAAGAATGGAAGCGCT
>CADCON010000001.1 GCA_902803035.1 uncultured Ruminococcus sp. | reverse complement strand
TATTTGTTCGGACCAAAATGCGGGATTCGTTCGCTGAATGCAAAAATGCTCCGCACCGCGGAAGAGTTATCTATCCGAGGGCTGCCTTTTGAAAAATTCCCGGAGTTATTCTGTATTCTTTACAGAACGTATGATATCATTCCGGATGCCTACCAGACGTTCACCCCGGATTTTATAATGGATCTTTACAATTATTGGATTTACAAACCTCTTACAGATTAATGTTTTAGAAAGGATAGATTGATAAAATGGATTGCTTATTCTGCAAAATTGCCGCCGGAGAGATTCCCTCCACCAAGGTGTACGAGGACGAGTTTGTTCTGGCATTCAAGGACATCAACCCGATGGCGCCTGTGCATATTCTGGTGATACCCAAACGGCACATTGCCGATTCCGCGGCTGACATCACTCCGGAAAACAGTGAGATCATCGCCCACATCTTCGAGATCATCGCCAAGATCGCCAAGGAGCAGGGACTCGACAACGGCTTCCGCGTGATCACAAACAGCGGAGAAGATGGCGCACAGACCATTCAGCACATACATTTTCATATTTTAGGCGGCAAGCAGCTGCCGGAAAAGATGGCGTAAATTATGTTTCAGTTTTTCAGACGCAAAAAGGCTGACAATACAGCCTCCGATCATCCGACTATCACCGAAAAGGAAATGACACAAATGAACGATACCTATGAAATCACCATTGCCGGCTGCACCCGCAGACTCAAGAAATTCGCCGTGAACGATAAACTCGACATCGCCGCGTTCATTCTCTTCGGCGACGTGGAAATCACCGAAAAGTCCGCTGAGGCTCTTCTTGCCAAGCTCCCCGAATTTGACATGATTCTCACGCCTGAAGCAAAAAGCATTCCGCTCGCCTATGAAATGTCCCGCCAGAGCGGCAAGAAGTACGTTGTCGCCCGCAAGGGGCTGAAGGTCTACATGGGCAACGCGCTAAGCGTGGACGACCAATCCATTACCACCCACGGATTACAGAAGCTCTACCTCGGCGAGGATGACGCCGCTGAGCTGAAAGGAAAGAAAGTTGTCGTGCTCGACGACGTAATCAGCACTGGCGGTTCGCTCAATGCCGCCGTCGCGCTGGCGGAACAGGCGGGCTGTGACATCGTCGCCAAGTGCGCCGTGCTTGCCGAAGGTGACGCCTGCGAAAGGGACGACATTATTGTGCTCGGCCAGCTTCCGCTCTTCTTCAAATAATCACCTGTTACTATCTTCTGAAAGGAAGCAGATGACATGAAACGGCCTTTAGCGGTTATCGGTCTTACTTATCTGGCCACATCGGCTGTTGCCGTCTGCTTCTTTCCGGAAGTCAATTTCATACTGTGCGCCATGGCTGCAATCTGCGCGATTGCGGCCTGTTTGCGTTTCAGCGACAGAAAAGGGGACATTCTCACCGTCCTCTGCCCTATCTGTGTTGCGCTGCTGGTCATAGGATTCTGTCAGCAGAAAGCGTCCGCCTTATCCGATCAGCTCGGAAATAAGTCCTGCGTCATTTCGGGTGAAATCTGCGAAATGCCGCGCAGACAATACGGCCGCTGGCGGTACATTATTGAAACCGACAGGGTGGAGCTTCCCGGAGTAAAGCAGGATATCAGGATTCTGATGACAAGCCGCAGTTCCATCGACGAAGCGAAGGAAGGCGACCGCCTGACCTGCGAAGTGCAGTTTTTGCCGGGCAGCACGGAAACAGGCTACAACAGCACCACGTCCCTGAGAGCGGACGGCGTGGAGGCCAGAGCGTGGTGTATGGTCTACGGTGAACAGCAGGTTACCCGCGGAAGCGCAGGCTTCCGGTATTTTCCCATAAAAATCCGGCGCGCGATCACGTCATCCATACGCAAGGCCCTGCCGGAACACGCTGCCGCCATGCTCTGCGGAATGATTCTTGGCGACACGGACTACATGGACGCCCGCACAGTTGACAATTTCCGTTCTACCGGTATCGCTCACCTGCTCGCCGTTTCTGGTCTTCACCTGACGCTGCTCACCATTGCGCTGAATGACTTCTTTAAAATGATCAGAATGCCTAAAAGGGGCAAAGTTGTCACTACTATCCTTTTCATCCTGTTATTCATGGCTGTCACGGGATTTCCTCCCTCCGTGGTACGCGCGGGAATGATGCATATTTCGGATCTGACGAGCAGGATTTTTCTGCGGGAAAGCGACAGTCCGACAGCCATCTCTGTCGCAGTGCTGATTATGTGCCTCGCTAACCCTTGGGCGGCGGCGGACATCGGTCTTCAGCTCTCGGTCTGTTCGACGCTCGGATTGCTGTTCGCTTCGGAAAAAATCAATCAGGCAATGAAACAGCGGGCAAGGCAATTATTGATCCGCATTGGCAGAATGCCGGAAAACAAGAGAGTCAAAAGGCTGGGAAAACGCGCCATACGTTCGCTGTCAAGCACGCTGACGGCAAGCCTTTTCATTCTCCCGCTGACTGCCGTTCACTTCGGAAGCATCCCGCTGATTTCTCCGGTCACCAATCTGCTGTGCGTTTACATCGCTTCTGATTTTATCATTATCGGCGTCATCGCTTCCGCGATATATGCCATTCCTCTCGTCGGCTGGATCCTGTCAATGCCGCTGAGATTCGCCGCGGCGGTAATCTGCGCCTATCTGGAAGCGGTTACCGGAGGGCTTGCGAAGCTGCCGTTTTCCGTGCTGAACACAAGCTATCCCTATATGCCTTATCTTTTCGGGTTCATTACCGCGCTTGTCTGCGTGAGCCTATTGTCATGCCGGATCATCGGTCATTCCGCGTTTTCCGGACGCCTTCGCGGGTTGGTGCTGTGCGAAATCGCGGTGCTGGCTTTTGCAGGCGTTCTTTCCAATGAAATCTTCTGCAAGGGGCCGGAGGTCATTGTTTTTGACGTGAGCGGGGGCGGCGTCTGCGTCTGCGCCAAGAACGGAACCCGCGCCGTTTTTGCTGAAGCCGGCGGTGATGCCTTCGCGCTCTCCGATATCAGGCAGACGCTTCACGCCAAGGGCGTCAGAAAGGTGGACGCCATCGCGCTTTCGGACGATTCCAAGGCCCGCGGAAACAATATCGGACGTCTTACCTCCCTGTTTGAGCCGGACTATCTGATCACCGACGCCGAATGCGACATCCGGAGCGACACCCGCCTACTGCCCTTCGCCAACGGAATCCGCATCGCGTCCCTGTCAATCAAAGCGGAAACATTGACCGACAGCGGCGGCGGAAGGTGGCAAAGACTCCAATGCGGCGACATGGCCGTACTGGTCTGCCCCGAAAAGGGCGACTGCTCGCTGCTGCCGGAAAGCTGGCGCACCGCGGACGCCGTCGTTGTAGGCAAGGAGATTATCGGCATTTCCTCGCTGAACGTCGGCGCGGTCATCACCACCGCAACGGATAAAAACGCCGGGAAGCTGCTTCTTCGCCTGCGGGCATCCGGCTTCAGGCATATTTACGCCACGTGTGAAAGCGGAGACATGATCCTATCCGTCAAGGACGGAAAGCTAAGGGTGTCCGCTGCGGGATAATTCTTACTACATAACAAAAAACGCTGCGGGCGGTGTGATTCTGCCACGCAGCGTTCTTTTATTCCGGTTGTTTTTCTTTGGGTGTCGCCGTCATTTCGTGTCACCGTCATTTCCCTGCCGGGAGCGGTTCAGCCCTGTCTGCCGATATATTTATGAATATTGTCCGGGGAAAAGGTTTCATCGCTTGTGAATACACGCCAGTCAACGATCTCGTCATACCCGCATTCCCGCTGAACGCCCTCCACCATGCCTTTGACATAAAAGGCGTCCTGCGTCAGCGAGGCGGTAAAGCCATCCTCCCGCAGCTCGTCCGACTCGAACCAGATGTATTCATACTGATCCTCGTCAAAGCCGAATTCCGGGTCGGGCTTCAGACCGATTTTGATGATGATCTGCTTGTCGGGCAGCTCCCTGTACAGCCTTTTCAGCCATCCGACGCGCTCCTGCGCAAGTGCCTTCATGCGCCGCGTTTCGGACGTCGTTTTGAAGAAGACCGTGTTTTCGCTGAGCGAATCCGCCCATTCGGTAATCGGCGTAATTTTTCCCTCCAGCTGATCCTCTTCCCTGGCATAGAGATAGATCACGCCCATGTTCATGCTGTGCTCGTCGTCGCGGTCGGACGGGCCGCCCACAATGTCCTCCGGAAAATCCCGAAATGACCATTCGCTGCGCTGCCACGTCACCACAATGTCCCTGCCGTCGCCTGTCCTGCCCACGAGCTTTGGCTCCATCTCGTCAATGAACCGGTTGTCGCCTATCAGACGGTGCGCTATCTGATTGAGCGAATTGCCCAGTTCCTGCCAGTTTTCCTCATCCGCGCCGAGAATCTCCAGTTCAATGGTGCCACAGCGGGTGAGTCCGTGGGTGTGGAGCCACACGCTGCCCGTGCCGCCTTCGCTGTCGTTCACCGCGTGAATGGTAATCATATAGTCCGGCGACGGCGCAACCCTGGATTCCGCCGTCAGTTGCACCCATCTTCCCGGATGCACCCTGTGCGCGTTGGTATCAAACAGGGCCACAATCCCCGGAATATACATATGCAGCAGCTTGATCTGAAGATGATAGGAATCCATATTGTTATCAGCAAACATCAGCTCCACACCCAATGCGTGTGTGGCTCTGAGCGCGGCGGCAAGCTCCTCCTGGTTAAGCGAGGCAAGCGACGGATCGTCCTCCTCCACGGAGAATTCCACATCCGCCACGCTGAATTCATACTCCGTCCCCTTGTAGGTCACGGAAAACGGAGGCACCGCTGACGTTCCGAATGTCAGCTCGTCGGTATCGTGAAATCTTGAGCGGGCGTCTTCCGGATCCGTAATCAGTCCCGGGTCTGAGGGGATGGCGAACATTCTCGACGTAACGCGCTCCACCGTGCCGGAGCGGAGCGATTGGGAATCATTCCGTTTTGATTGGCCAAAAAGAAACATTTTTCAATATCACCTTTTATTCTTGTTGAAATTATTTCATCAACTCTCAAAATATTTAAAGTATTCCATTACCATGGCAGCGCAGGTGGTCGCTGCCTTTGCCGCGAATTCGGGATAATCCATGTGCGCCTTCTCATCGGCGGAATCGGAGATGCAGCGCACCGCGCCGAACGGAATGCCCGCCAGCGCGCAGACCTGCGCTATCGCTCCGCCCTCCATGTCGCAGGCGGATGCATTGAAGGTTTCATGAATCTTCCTGCCCGTCTTTTTGTCGGCGATGAACTGGTCTCCGGTAGCGACGGTTCCCATATGCGCGCGCGCCTTGCTTCCGATCGCGGCTTTCAGGCGCAGAATAATGCTCTTGTCGGTTTCAAAATAGATCCTGTTGACCGTGGATACAAATCCCACAGGATCGCCGATCGCGGAAGTGTCCACATCGTGCTGCACAAAACACTCCGCTATGACGATATCATTCTGCCTGATTCCCTTGGCGACAGCGCCGGCAACGCCGGTATTGATGATTTCGTTGACGCCGAACACGCTGACCATGATCTGTGTGCAGATCGCGGCGTTGACCTTGCCTATGCCGCAGCGTGCCAGAACGACCTGTCTGCCGCTCAACGTGCCGCAGGAAAACGGAATGCCGCTGATAACCTTTTCCGTCACATTCTGCATATTGGCCGCAATGCTCTTCACCTCGACATCCATCGCGCCGATAATTCCCGTAATAATGGTTTCTGCCATTTCTTTTCGCTCCTTCTGCCTAAGCAGCTTGTAATAATTCGTACCGGCCACTCTCCGATGACGCAGAGTTTAACCATTTTAATATGATAGCACACTTTTCTTCCACATTCAACCAACTATCGCTATTTTTTTCATGGTCAATCTGCACATATTTTCAATGGATAATAAGTTATCTTCGTAAAAAATACATCTTGCATGAACTGATAGTAATAATTCTGTTCCGCTGGAAAAATCAACCTCTTTTAACACCGGTTTTTCAACAACCTGTGGAAAAGGCTGTTGAAAACCTCCCGATTCCCACCAATCCGCCCCGATTTTCGTCAATTACAGTGGAAAAGTCGGTGGAAACCGTTGATAAGTCGGGGATTCAGGCGCTTTACGATTTGTAATACCGTTTATTACCCGCCTATTTTTCAACGAATCATTTTCCGCGCCGGTCAGTTTTTGATTGTTTTCAGGAAACGGCTATGGTATAATGGATGTATCATAATCATTCCGGAGATGACTGAAATGGTAAAGCCTGTTATGAAAGACGTTCTTTTTCTGGGGCAGAAATCCGCTCCCGCCACACCTGACGATATTTCCGTCGCCGATGACCTGACCGACACCCTGAAGGCGCATTCCGCCGAATGCGTCGGCATGGCAGCCAATATGATCGGCGTCAGGAAGCGCATTATTGTCGTCGATCTCGGCGGAATGACGCTCGAAATGTTCAATCCCCGCATCATCAGCCGTTCCGTTCCGTATGAGGCGGTCGAGGGCTGCCTTTCCCTCTACGGCGCGCGGAGCGTCACCCGCTACAAAAATATCAAGGTCGAATGGAAAACCCGCGCCTTCCAGACCAGAACGCAGACCTTCACCGGGCTGATCGCCCAGATTATCCAGCACGAAATCGACCATTGCAACGGCATTCTTATCTGAGGAGGACAAAACAATGCTTTTTATCTGCTATCCGAAATGCTCCACCTGCCGGAAGGCAAAGGCATGGCTCGACCAGAACGGTATTTCCTATGAGCTGCGGGACATCCGCCAGCAGCATCCCACCTATGACGAGCTTGCGGCGTGGCACAGGGCCAGCGGGCTGCCGCTCCGTCAATTCTTCAACACCAGCGGCACGCTCTACAAATCGCTCTCGCTCAGGGAAAAGCTGCCCGGAATGC